>JAACEC010000144.1 GCA_011682715.1 Pseudomonadota bacterium | reverse complement strand
TGGGTAGAGTCGGTTCCATATATCATTGGTTTAATAACTTTATCGGATTGAATTTTTATTCTTTAGGTGGTAAATATGTCTATACCAAGTGCCTAATACACTACAAATTCAGTAAGAATTAACCATTAGGAAATAGCAAGTATTTTTTGAAACTTTCAGAATGAGAATATAATTTAGCTTACCAAACCTGATGTGATTAAAGATGAAGGTGAAACGATAAAGCATATTTCTTAATCATTCGGTTCTTTTATTTGACACGTCCCCGTAAGTATGATAATCTGCCGATATGTACCTGATAAATATCATTACAATAGCACTGGGGCTTTCCATGGATGCATTTTCCGTTTCGATAACGGAAGGTGCGGTTGCAAAAGTTTTTAAAAAGAGACATATTTTATTGATAGCTTTCGCATTCGGTATATTTCAGGCTTTTATGCCTTTAATCGGGTGGGGAATAGGAAAATGGACATTTTCCTATGTTGAGCGTTATAGTAGGTTCATTGCTCTTTTTATTTTGGTTTTTTTGGGATTGAAAATGATCTATGAAGCCGTAAAAAACAGAGATAAGAAAATCGAACGCTCACCGGGGATAAAACGATTGCTGCTCCTCGCTATTGCAACGAGCATAGATGCTCTTGCTGTAGGATTCACACTGGGAACCTTGAAGGTATCTATTTTTACATCGGTTTTAATTATAGGAACCGTAACATTTCTGTTCTCGGCTGCAGGTGTAGTGATAGGTAAGTACTTAGGTTTGTTTTTAAAGGATAAAGCCGAGATATTCGGCGGTATCATGCTTATATTGGTAGGAATAAAAATTTTCGCAGGCTTTTAAATCAAAAAGGAGATTTTATGAAAGAAGCAAAGGAAGGTAATACGGTAAAGGTGAATTACACAGGCAAACTCGATAACGGTATGATTTTTGACAGCTCCAAAGGCAAAGAACCACTTAAATTCACTATAGGGGAACATCACGTAATTCCCGGTTTCGAGGATGCTATCGTAGGAATGCATGAAGGAGAAAACAAAACGATTCATATCAAAGCCGATGATGCTTACGGCAAACATCACAAGGAACTTGTCATAGAAGTGGAAAAAATCCGTATCCCAAAAGACATCGATGTTAAATTGGGACAACAGTTGCAGATAAATTCCGAAAACGGAGAGGTTACAAACGTTGTTGTAGCGGCGGTAAACGATACGACGGTAACTCTCGATGCAAATCATCCCCTTGCCGGAAAGGATCTTAACTTCGATATCGAACTCGCTAAAATAGTTTAACATCCTGGAGGTTGTATGAAAAAACTCTTTTTATTGCTTTTATTGATAACCCTGGTAATCGGAATAAGTATTCCGGTTATTAATCACAAGGGTATTGAAAACAGAAAAGAAACTACCAATGAGGGAAAGGAACCCGGCGAACATCCTAATATTTGGTTTATATCTCAACGTCTCTATCCCCAAAATACGAGTATGACTCCGCAGATGATAAAAACGATACTTGCAGAAAGTAAGAAATTACAGCAGATGCCTCGAAGAGACAATATTTACTGGACACCCAGAGGACCTTATAACATAAGCGGGAGAATTACGGATATCGAGGGTGCGAACGGTAATTACGATACACTTTATGCAGGATCCGCTTCTGGCGGAGTATATAAGAGTGTGGACAGCGGTTTTACCTTTAACCCCGTTTTTGATGAAAACGCCATACTCTCCATAGGCGACATCGCCGTTGATCCCATTTATCACAACATCGTATATGTGGGAACGGGCGAATCCAACGCATCAAGTTATTCTTATCCCGGAAACGGCATCTACAAATCCGTTGACGGTGGGCAAACATGGGAAAATATGGGGCTTGACAGTACCTACTACATCGGAAGAATTGCCATTAATCCAATCGCCCCGAATACTCTTTACGTGGCTGCCACAGGTAAACTCTTCGGAACGGGGCCGAACAGAGGTATTTACAGAAGTATCAACGGCGGGCAAACATGGGAAAAGGTCTTATACGTAAGTGATTCTACTTCCGGCATTGATGTTGTAATAAACCCGATACGGTTTATGCTGCTATGTGGGAGCGTCTCAGAACCATTGACAACCGTAAATCAGGCGGTATAACTTCGGCAATTTACAGATCGGAAGATGCAGGTGAAACATGGCAAAAACTCACGGACGGACTACCCGATTCCACTGCAAAACTGGGTAGAATAGGTCTTGCCATCTCGGAGAATAATCCGCATGTTCTCTATGCCGTATATACCGATTCATCCGGAGGTATCGGCGGTGTTTACAGAAGCATCGACGACGGCAACATCTGGTCATACAGATCAATGCCCGACATATATAATACATATGGCTGGTATTTTGGTAATATACGTGTTTCCCCCACGGATTCCGACAGGATTTTTATTCTGGGAGTGTATTGTTATGTATCCGATGACGGGGGTTTAAACTGGAATCAGGTATTAACCAACGCACATGTTGATTTTCATGCCATGTATTTACCGAAAAACAATCCGTCAAAGTGCTTTGCAGGATCTGACGGCGGTTTCTATATTTCTTCCGATAGTGGAAATTATATTAACTTTCAGCCCTTTATTGCAAATATGCAGTTCTACCAGGGATGTATAGATCCTGCCGATTCAATGAGAATTTATGGCGGTTCACAGGATAATGGAACCAACAGAATACTCAATAACAACCCCTATACATGGGAGAGTGTTTTAGGGGGAGACGGCTTCTTTGTTGCCGTGGATCCTACCGATTCAAATACGATTTATGCAGAATATCAATGGGGAAGTTTGTACCGTTTCGATGATTATTCTCTAAATAGTTATTCATATCTGAGCAGTTCCTTTAGTAGTGACAGAACAAATTGGTCCACCCCTTATATCATATCTCCGGAAAATCACAGTAAGCTTTATCTCGGTACGTACAAACTCTACCGTTCATTGGACAAAGGGGATAATTGGACAGCTCTGACAGGAGATCTTACAAATGGTGGTTCCATTTCGGCACTAAATGTGTCTCCGGTTGATTCGAACATCATATATGTGGGTACATCGGACGGCAATTTGTGGGTTTCAACAAACTACGGCGTTTCTTTCTCAAATATTTCCTCATCTCTTCCCGATAGATGGATAACATCCATTATACCGAGTATAACATCTCCCGATACAGTTATTACCACCTTCTCTGGTCTTAGATGGGACGATAACGCTCCCCATATAATGCTATCGGGGAACAATGGTGCTTCATGGCATGGCAGGATATAAGCGGGGATTTACCGAATTTGCCTGTTAACGACGCCGTATTCGATAAAAACAATCCCAATTTTCTATTCGTAGCCGATGATGGCGGTGTTCTTTACACATATAATTTTACAAACTACACCCCTCTCGGGACCAATCTCCCTCCGGTACCTGTTATGGATATCGATATCGACAATTCCGGGAATTCTATCGTTGCATTCACATACGGCAGAGGGTCTTATCAAGCTGATATAACTACACTCGGAATCAAGAAGAAATACGGTGATATTGCCGGAAATAATATACACATATTGAGCTACTCCTCTTTATTCAGAACAACACCCTTTGTCGAGTTTTCATCGACAGTACAGCAAAAAGGGGAGGTTGCTATTTTAGATCTAAGTGGAAGAATGTTATTCAAGAAGAACATCATTATCAGGAAGGGAAACAACCGATTTTCATTTAATACGCCTTCCAAAATTGCTTCAGGGACCTATTTTATGACAATAAAAACAGGGAAATCGTTCAACAGATTAAAAATGTTGAAGATTAAACGATAATTTTCAACCAGATATTAAAAAGGGAGCTCTTTAGCCCCCTTTTTTCTGTTTTTATCGGAAATAATAAGTTATAGTCGATTATTTATCAAATTAATTATAATACGTTCCTTAAATAAAACTCTTCCATTAAATGATATTGTGGTTATCTCCCCTACAATTACGATATTGAAAATAAAATAGTGAAAGGTTTTATTTTGAATCTTTGATAAAAATTATATAGATATAAAATAAAATAATATAGCGTGCTTGCTCAAAATTTTTTAATTTGTTAATCATAGTGTTTTTTCATAATGTATAGTATTTAATTCATTTACGATATTAAGTATTTAATTAACAATATTATGCTCCTCCCCCAATAAATTATCTGTTGTACTATCATACAATCCTATTTATGAGATATGTTAATATTTCCTTATAAACCTATATATTTTCTTTTTTACAAACATCAACTGGTATACAAAATACCCATAAGAAATGAATTATGCCCAATAAAATCCGGAGTTTGGTTATTTCTCGATTGTCTATTATTTTTCAGGGTAGGCTTGAAAAATTCTTAAATGTGTAATTTAATGAAAAAGAGAATGACGCAAAATAATGAACAGTCCTAAACTAAACTATAATTTTCGATTATATCAAAGTATCAATATATTTTCATTCGCGGACACAAAGAGAATATCATTCAATTTATCATATTTTACGAATTCGTCCTTTACCTTGTCGAGATCACTTGAATCGAATCCAATAATAACAAGGTCGCTGGATTCCGAATATTCCTCTATGACCTTTTCGATGGTTTGATTTTCTGGGTCAAACGAAATCGGTATGATATTTTTAAAGGAAACGGGTAACCTACCGCTCTCTATAATCTTCTTCAAATTCGTTACGTTTGCCTTGATCTCAGATTCGGGAAAGGCGACGAATACCCTTATCTGCCCCTTACTCCAGTCGGGGTGTCCTTTAATTATATAAGCGAGAAGTATCATCAAATTGGAATTTCTGTATTTCTTATCTGTTATCCAAACATCCATCACGGACTTGTAGCCAAAATGTCTTGATGAAGAACGCAATATCAGTATGTTGAATTTAACACTGAGGGCAAATTTAGCTGCGTCTATAACATCATCGATTTTTGAGGGTTCCTCTTTAGGGAATTCGAGTAATAGCGTATTATTATCAAGTCCTGAAACTCCGGAGAATTGTACTATTTGCGCAACAGCGGATTTTTTCGACGGGGATACAATGGTATCCACATAGATTCCGGCTCCTCCTTTTTCAATCAGTTTTACCAATTCTCCCTTAATCTCCCTTGCTTTCTCTGCAGTCTCTTTGTTCAACATTCCCTGAATGAAATGAACGAGTGTTCCAAAACCGTGCCTGTATGATATCCACCTGAGCAAATCCACTATGGAGATTCTCTCAAATGTGTCTTTTGAAACAGCAATTACCGAAGGACGCCATCCGTAAGGCTTAAGTTTTCTTCTATTCCTCTGGGAAATTATCTTCAACCATCGTGTTATTTGAAAAATAAGCCCCTGAGATAGGGTAGAAAGCTCATTCTCATCTTTATGCGAATAAAGTATAAGCCTGTAAATAATAAACATTATAAGAAGGGCAAGTGTTGCATATATCGGTTGGATCTGGAATATGACAATAAGACTCATTATTGCTCCGAGTAGGGATATATACCATTTCGTGTGGAAAACGGGCCTGAATGACGGATTCGCCGCCATATGTTCGAGGAAGGAGATCCAGCAGAGTATTCCGTATGTAATTATGAAAAACATCGTAATCAGTTGAGCTATAAAATCAAGACTGCCGGGGATGATAAATAGAATGACAAGCAGTACCGAAAAAGCCGTTGCATTAACCGGTTCGTTTACCTTTCCTTCTCCCTTTGCGAAAAACTTATTCACCTTTTTGCCGGGAAGGACATTATCATTCCCGAGTGCTTGCAGAATTCTCGGTGCAACGATTGCGGAACTGATTGCCGAAGAAATTGTCGCTGCGGCAAGTCCAAGTGGGATAATCGGTCCCCATAAAGCGATTTTGCTCATAACAAGCGGGTCGGAAGCCAACAGACTCATCGGAGCACTGCTATGCAGTTTTATGGCAACAAGGATGTATATGATCATTCCCGTTATTGTTGCTGATAAAATACCTATGGGAATGGAGCGCTCCGGCTTTTTCAAATCCCCCGATAAACCGACGCCTGCCGCCATTCCCGTAAATGCGGGAAATATGATGGCAAACACCTTGAACATTGGATCCGCCCCCTTTATTTTGTATGTAAGAGGAACTGAAACCGTTCCGGGCAATGTTTTTCCGAAAAGAAAGAGAATTATGGAGACAATTAGGATTAAAAATACCCCCCAAAGTATATTCACCCCCATATTTGCCCCTTTCCACAACTGAAGCCATGACAACTGAAGCCATGTAATCAAGCCGAAGAAAAAAAGGCTTATTATCCTGAGATCAATCCAGATTCCGTATTTTGCCATGAGATACTGATTGATAGGTCTGAATGCCTCGGCGAAGGCTACCATATAAAAGGCAACGGAAATCGCCCTCGCAAAATAGAGGGATATTCCGATGGAACCACCTATTATTTTACCGAACGATCTGCTTATTATGTAATACTCCCCACCACCTTCCACATGCATATTTGTTGCAATTTCGGAAATGGCAAGGGCTGTTGGAATCGTTATCAAATGCGCTATAAAGACAAGAAGAATTGTTCCAATAAGTCCGGCATTCGATACGGCATAACCGAACCTTAGAAATAGAATCGCACCGAGAATCGTGCTGAGAGAAGCTAAAAAAACGGGCGTAGTCCCGAATCCGTATCCTCTATTCTTACTCTTTCCCATAGGCATAATATAACATTTCAATAAAATTAGTCAAGCATTCTACTTTTTTACGGTAGATGGATACAGGTGTACTTACCAGTTTATGAAGAGTGATATAAGAATAATCAATATTATAACAAAAGACCTCTATTTGCTTAAAACGCCCAATAGAAGAGAGTTAGTACCTTATTTTACATTTTCAACCTGCTTAAAAACGTAAAATAAACGGATATTAAAAAGGATAAAAAGTGTCTTTTAGAGCTTAAAATAATAATTGAGATAGTATTTCGATTGTTCATGTTATACTAAATAGGCTTAATTAAATTTCATCGGATTGAATTTTCACTACATAAGTGCTAAATATATCTATATCAAGTACCAATCTAAGATTATTTAATATAAATCTTCGCTCACTGGATAATAAGCATACACGTACCGGGAAACAATCAAAAGATTAAGAGAGAATATAACTAAAAACCAATAAATAAAAAAGTACATTTTCCGTAAAGAAGGCACAACATTATCTTGATCGTTTCTTTCTACTTCTCTTTTTCCCCGGATCATCGCCTTTAGCTTTTGTAATAAAGAGGTCCTTTTTCCTTCCACCCTTCTTAAAATAGGAAAGCACAACCTCGGCATCCCCGAAAGGAAGCGTTACAAACGAGAAATTGTCCAGTATTTTTATGTCCTCTATTTTGAATTGAGGTACGTTACATTTACCCCTGATAAAATCGATGAGCTTTTTCTTAGTCAGTTTATCTTTTTTCCCCTGCGTGACAAAAAGTCTCGTCTTCCCGGTTGTATCCACAAGATTACTGTCAATTTCCCTGTATTTTTTTTCATCCAGCGTATCCCTGAACGAGTACCTTAAAAGTGCTGCCACTATCTCTTTCGGTTCGTGTTCTCCGAGAAGCCCTATAGCTATATCGTAATATTCCTTCAAATTATCGTTTTTGATTATAGATGAAATATCGTTCACTACTCTCGATTTACGGATGTTTATCACGTCCTTCACCGAAGGCAATTTTTCCCTTCTTATCTCTGTTTTCGCCTTCTTCTTGATAAATTGCAACTTCCTGTATTCATCTGGTGTTATGAATGTAATCGCTATACCGCCTTTTCCCGCTCTACCTGTTCTTCCTATTCTGTGAACATACGATTTCGGGTCCTGGGGCAGTGCATAATTTACAACATGTGTGAGATCCTGTATATCTATGCCACGAGCTGCAACATCTGTTGCCACAAGCACATTGAATCTATGATTTTTAAATTCATTCAAAATTTTCTCTCTCTGAGCTTGCGAAATATCGCCATGCAAACCGCGAGCCTCGTAACTCCGTTCGATCAGCATATTGGAAACCTCTTCCACATCGATTTTTGTCCTGCAAAAAACAAGCCCGTAGAAATCTTCGTTCACATCGATGATTCTGCATAGAGCTTCGAATTTGTCCCTTTTCCCTACCTCAAAATAGATCTGATCCGTCTGTTTCACCGTCATATCACCATGAGCTATCCTGAAAACTTGGTAATCTTTCATATATTTTCGGGCTATGTCCATTACTTCCTTAGGCATAGTTGCAGAGAACAACATTGTCCTTCTCTCCGTCGGGCAATGATCTATGATCTCCCTTACATCATCAAAAAATCCCATATCAAGCATCTCATCCGCTTCATCAAGGATGAGAAACGAGAGATTATCGAGCTTTAATGAATGTCTGCTTAAATGATCAAGAATCCGCCCGGGCGTCCCTATTACTATATCAACGCCTTTCCGCAACGATCTTAACTGTCTCCCTATCGCCTGCCCTCCGTATATGGGCTCCACACGTAAATCGCTTTTCCCTTTCAGGGAATTTATTTCCTCGGCAACCTGTATGGCAAGTTCCCTTGTAGGCGTTAAAATCAGAGTCTTTACCGAGTTCGTATGTTTCTTCAGAATATCGATTATGGGCAACCCGAATGCGGCTGTTTTACCTGTTCCCGTTCTCGACTGACCCACTACGTCTCTTTCGCTTTCTAAAATCGCAGGGATGATTTGCTCCTGTATCTCCGTAGGTTCTTCAAAACCTTTTTTCTTCAATGCATCTAATGCTCTGTTGGATAAACCCAACTCATCGAAATTTTTCATCGTTTTTATCTCCTTTTCACCCATAAAGATACTTGCAATAGCGATTGTTGTCAATAGACAACAATATTTACCAATCCTACAGTGCTAAAATGTCAGTATGTGGAATTAAAAAGTTTGGGGGTAAACCTTCATATGGAATTCCATTATTTTGTGTTGTTCCACTCCCATCTCTAAAATAGAATATACAGAAACCATCAAATCGGTTCTTGTCCGCAAGGTCGGTCGAGTAGGGCAAGGCGAAGTATGGTAGTAGACGATGTTTTATATTTTTATTGTCTAATCAGTCCTCCGGAATTTCTGTTATTGTTAACTATTTATCTGACTTTATAATACAACTACCATCTTTATCGTATTTAGAAAGATATTTTTTGAATCCATCGTAGGTTAGAATTCTACCGCAGAAATCTTTATAAATATTTTTAGTGAATTTTTCCCAGTTTTTATCACCAATAATGTTTCTTACGTTATTCAACATCCAAAGTCCTTTTCTATAAGTAACCCTACCTTTCCACTTTGTATTGGGATAATAAATTCCCATTATCGGTACATCTTTATCTATCTCGTCAATCTCTTTATATACATTTAATCCATGTTGCAATTCTTCAGTAAAAGATTCCTTTCCCTTCGTTAGTTCAAGATACATAAGTCGCAAATAATGTGTAAAGAAATTTCAAGGAACATGTTTTCTACATGAATAAATCCCGATCCCTTAGATGTTCAATAGGATCTTCAAACATAACCTCATTTACATCAAAATGTTCCGGATCAAATTCACCACCAACCCATTCCAACATTTCTTCGTGTTGCTCTTGATTTGGATCTTTTATAGCTTCTAAAAATTCTTCATATCCGGACTCTCCCCCGCAAT
>JAACEC010000143.1 GCA_011682715.1 Pseudomonadota bacterium | reverse complement strand
TCTCCCGGAAGATCTATTCCCGTTTTGGAACCGAATCCGAACAATTTTATGTACGAATAAAATTTCTGCTTCCCTATCTTATGAACCAGCTTTACCATTCCCACGTTACTCGATTCGTAAAACGATTGATTAACGGTAAGCATACCGTGTTCTTCGGCATCCCGAATCATAATGCGGTCTACCACGATTTTTCCGGTAGAATCCACAAGTGTATCTCCCGGTTTTGCTATTTTACTATTTAAAGCACCGAACATCGTAACGATCTTGAATATTGACCCGGGCTCAAAATTAAACGAAATCGCCCTGTTTTTTTTATGGTAATTTTCAATGGTATCACCTATACCGGCTTTGAAAGTCGGATAATTCACCATGGCGAGTATGTCCCCCGTATTCGGATCCATTATTATCCCGCATCCGCCCTTTGCTTTATACTTATCCACCGCTCTTTTAACTTCGGAGTAAACGAGATCCTGCAAATTCTTATCAATAGTGAGTATGATCTCATCACCGTTTTTTTCCTTTTTGTGTGGGTAATTACTCTTCGCATAAACACCACCTGTTGGGTGAGTCTGAAGAACCGCCCATCCCTTTTCCCCCTTCAAATAATTATTGAATCTATACTCTATCCCTGATAATCCCCTGTCATCTTCACTTAAATCCCCTATTATTGGAGAAAATTCTCTATTAAACGAATATACTCTTACACGATCCTTGTAAAATCCCAACGAGTCGCTTTTTATACCATATCTGTTTATGTCTCCTACTATTCGCATACATTTCCTCTTTCCGAGTGCTCTAACTATCCAATTGAAGCCCGGCTTTTTAAGCCTTATGAGAGCTTCGTTATATGAAATCAATCCCGTTTTTGCAATCTGTCTTGCCATAAATCGTTTGTTTTTCACCCAAGAATTATATGTGAAAATCGAATAGGTACTATAGGATAATGCGAGCACTACACCGTGAGAATCCGTTATTTTCCCTCTTCTCGGCTCCAACACGACTTTTCTCAATTCAATTGTTTTTGCTTTCTTGTAGAAATACGATCCTTTTATTATCTGCACATACACCAATCGAACAAGTATCAGGAAGAACATCGACAATATAAATAACTTTATGACTAACAATCTCTTTTTGTCCATAATATTATTCGATCACCTTCTTTTGACTTCCTCTCGGGAAAATCATATTAAGTTCTCCTTTTGCAATACCGACGATTCTGCTATACGATTGAAGAGAATCACGGGTGTATTTACATTCCTCCCCCTGTTTGGACAACTTCATCTCGGTTCTCCTCAATTTTCCGTATTCAAGAAACGTTCTATCATGAACGATCTTCACTGATAGATATAGGAACAGTCCCAAAATAATGATTACGATTTTAAGGCTATTACTCATAATTTCTCTATCTTATACAGTTTTGCGCTTCTCGCCCTTCTGTTGTTTTTAATCTCCTTCTTCCCGGGGTTTTTCTTTTTCACTTTTACATCATCTCTTGTAATGGTCAATCTCCTGACAATATTTCTCTCCAACGAATGATATGTGATAACACCGATTTTCCCGCCTCTTTCCAAACTATTCAATGAAACCGAAAGAGCCTTCTCCAACTCGGACAACTCTTCGTTAACTGCTATTCTCAATGATTGAAATATCCTACTGAGTGTTTTCAGCTGCAGATTTCTCGGGACGGATTTTCTTATTATAAGTGCAAGTTCCCCTGTCGTTTCCACTGGCTTTATATTCCTCTCTTCTATAATTCTTTCCGCAATCCTGTTCGAGAAACGTTCCTGCCCGAACGTTCTAAATATCTCGGCAAGTTTTTTAAACGAATATTCGTTTATGATTCTATAAGCCGTCATATCACTTCCGCCCATTCTCATATCTAACTTTTGATCTTTCTTGTATGTAAATCCCTTTTCGAATATATCAATCTGCATTGAAGAAATCCCGAGATCGAAAAAAACTCTCTTAACCACTCTTTCCCGGAATATTTCTTCGATCTTGCTGAATTTTATATTCATAAATTCAACCCTGTTTTTATATTCGCTTAAATTTTTCTTTGCTATTTCAATCGCATCTTTATCTCTGTCTATACAAATCAATGTTACATTATCTTCGGTTCTATCAAGAAATGCTTTCGAATGACCTCCGGCACCGCAAGTACAATCGATAATAGTGCCTTCTACAAGATCAGAACATATAAACTCGGCGGATTCATCCGGTAATACGGGTACATGTTCAAGCATTACCTCTCCTAAATTTCAGGATTCCGTTTAATGCTTGTTTTTGAGTATGAGACATCGAATAGGTCCAATCATTCCCGGACAGCCGCAAAATCTGTATTATATACCTTGATGCTATCACCAGACTTAATCTCCCGCCCAATGAATCAACTCTTCTTTTAAAGTCGCTTAATCTGTATCCGAGAATATAGTGAGAATGCCTCGTATGCCGCAAATCAATGATAAAATACCGATACCCTTTTTCGAGATAACTATGTAGTTTATTCAATAAAATTTCGATATCCTTTCTTTTTATTACACCGTAAATCGAAATGACAACGGTACCCTGAACGACTCGATTGGAAATTTTCATCAAAAATCCATCTCCATTTCATCAACTATCTTTTCGAAATCTCTTCTAACGGTCTTAATATATTCGGCGTAGATATCAGGATCCCATAGCAACAGGGCGTTTTTATCCTTTGTAATAACAACGTGTTTTTTTATATCAAACTCTTTAAGGAGAAACTCGGGAATTTTTATCCTTCCCTGGGAGTCCACATCCATAGTCTCGGAAGAACCGATAAACCAATTTATTATCTTTCTGTAATCATTTTTTCTCGGATACTTGTATAGAGACTCTTCAAAGGCTTTCCATTGCGACTGATTGAATAAAATGATATTCCTGTCGAAACCTCTTGTTATCGTCACTCTTCCCTTTTCACCGTCCACAAAAAGATGGTTTCTTAACTTAGCAGGAATCAGCAACCTGTTATCATTATCAATCGTGTATGTCAACTGCCCTGAATAACCCATAAATCTCCTTTTTACTTGACTTCCCGACTTTTACCGACTTTACCCATATTTCATTTTAAGACAAAAAAAAATAAATGTCAACTACTAAATTATTTTTAGGTTTAACTTTCTATACTAATGTCGGGCTTTTATTCTCATATGTATAGAGTCAATTTACATTATAGGGGGGAAACTATAAAATAGTCCGATTTTGAGGGTTTGAATTTACAGGGATATTTTCAGCACTTATCCTTGTTTAGCAGACAATTGTTGTCCTCGGAATCTGTTTCAATCTGAATTGTAGAATGTTCTATGTCGAAATGATCGTTTAATTGCGTCTGAAGAGCACTCAAAAAATTGTTATCCAACTGATCCGTATCCAGAACCAGATGTACGGTAAGAGCGGTTTC
>JAACEC010000018.1 GCA_011682715.1 Pseudomonadota bacterium | reverse complement strand
CAATTTGCTCACCTCTTTTTATCATATGTTTATTGTATATGATAGCTTTCCCCGCTTTAATATAATCCTCTTCGTTCAATGAAATTTTTTTATCCAGATCGTTAAGTATTCTCCTCTTTCTCTCCAATAACTTATCATAATATTTTTTTATTTCCGTTTTACATTTCTCAATTTCGTCCGAATATATTACTCGGCCGCATCGTTCTAAAAATGATACAATCTCCTCTTCAATTCCGAGAGATCTTAAGCACAAATTCTTATTTTTACTCATAAATTCTAATAATTCATTCATTCCATTCACACAAATTGTCCCTTCCCCGTATTCTCCTGAAATAATATTATTTATAAGTTCTTCGGGGGTGTCACCGTAATATCCTGTTCCAGCCAAAATATCATTATAAATCTTCAATTTCCTTTCAAAATTGAATTCTTCACCCACCGGAAATTTGGAATTATTTGAAAAAACCGTTTTCTCGTTTTCATCAGTAATAATAATACTTACTTTCCCCGTAAAAATTACCTTCAATTGCCTGACAATATGTCTTATCCCATCATTTTTTTCCAACTTAAATTCGATAATTCTGTCAAAATATAACTGTTGCACAGTGATTATTTCAAATCCTTCTATCATTTCAATATTCTTATATTCGGCACAACGTACAAAATCATTTCCCACATTAAACAGACCGATAAAATCCCCGAAACATGCAATATATTTTTCTCTTCCTATCTCAATTATACCACTGTTTTTACCGACCTTCAGCGAATTCAATCTCTTTCCTGAAAGTTTATTGTTTAAATATTTTGATAAAAAGTAGAAATAAATCGAGTTAAACTTGCTTTTTCTCATTGAGACGTTCGTTACACTTACGTAATCTCTCGGATACGGTTGTTAAAATTCCTTTTAATATTTTAATGCCTATAAGGGGATAATTTCCCTGTATTTCGTCAAAACATTTTTTTGTCATAATAAGCATTACGGAAGGTTTCACAACCCTGCATGAAGCTGATCTAGTTGTCTCCTCAATAATGGACATTTCACCTATATAACTGTTATATCCGATTGTGGCAAGCACTTTTTTGTTGTCAAATGAATCCGTTATATATACTTCCGCTTCTCCCCTCAATATAACATACATTATCCCTCCCTTCATTCCCTCTTTGAAGAGATGAAATCCAGCTCCGTATTCTTTCACAAAAGCAAGTTTCAAAACTTTCCTTATATCATCATCATTAAGGTTTTTAAATATTGGGACCGATTTTATATCAGTTAGATAATCTTCTTTGTTAACACTCATAATTTATTCCTCCTTCAAAATTTTAATAATTTTCTTTATCTTTCTAATGGAAAAACTTTCATTATAGGTGGGAAATGCAACTAATTCTTTTTTTCTATTTTTTAATAATTTTAAAGAATTATCCAGCAAAAATAATCTGATATTCTCATTCTTTTTTACTTTATCATCTAAAATGTAATAGAAAAGAGACAAAATGATTTCATTGTTACTCAATAACCAGTTCTCTTTTTTTTCTTCATCGATGAGATTCTCAAACTCAACGTTTATATCTTTATCCAATAATTTTTTCTTATAGATCATCTTAAATGTTCTGCCTTTTATATCGTTCCCCACCTCATTAATCAACGATTTACATTCTCCCTCATTCCCCAACATTATGTCACAGAAAAACAGATCCGATAAAAGATCTTTCTTATATGCAACCCATTTCATTTTCTCAGACAATTCAATTGCATTTGACAAATATGATTTTGCCTCCACCCATTTTTCTTGCCACATGAAACAATTTCCCATATTGCCATTCATTATCGTTTTCCCCCTTAAATATCCGATTTTTTGCGCTATTTCTATACCTTTTTCAAAGTAATTAACTGCACCTTTGCTCATATTTACCATTGAATAGATTATACCTATCGTGTTGAGATTCAAACATTTGTCGATTCTATTAGAGTATTTTTTTACCAATTCGGTGACATTTTTAGCATACTTCAAAGCAAAAGAATACTTGCCGGATTCAAGCGAAATTAATGCCATCCTCGATTGCAAAACAATAAGAGAATATTTATCATTATACTGATTTTTAAGCTCTTTTTCTTTATTTAAATAATAAACGGATTTCTCCAGTTTCCCCTGCGAATAATACAACATTGATAAACTATCGTAGTAAATCAATCTGTCATAGTCGTTTTTAATATATCTTTTGGCATTTCTTAAATATTTAAGGGCATCATCCATCATATCTTTATGAAAATAACATTTCGATAGGTTGGAATATAATTGAAACTTACTTATATTTCCTTGCTTAGTTTTTATTAATTTTTTAACTATTGCAATAGAATCATCTATTTTGCCAAGACGTTCTAAAACCACCGATTTTCTCTGCAATAATATATTGTACTTTTTCTTATCTTCTTCGTAAATACTCAAATTTCTATCAATAATATCCGCAACCTTCGAATATTGTGTATTTCTATAATAATACAATATTTTTTTATCCAATAAATCAAATTTATAATCTTTATTGTCAAAATCTTTTAATACCTTCTCTTCAACATCAATTAAATTTTTAAGTTCTTTCATTTCCATTCTGTTATAATAATAATTAGCTGCCGTGACGAAATGTTTAATTATTTTTTCTCTGTTATCAGCATTTATAAAGTGATAAATAACCTCCGTTATGTGTTGTTCGTAGTCATCCCTAACCTCGTAATACAAACCAATGATATTATGAATCAATTTCTTGTTATAATTCAATATTGTATTGTATATAGTCTCTTTTTCCATATAGTGTATAAAATTGTATGTGCTGCTACCCTTTTTCTTAAGAAAATTGGCATTTACCAAATAATCTAATATTTTACCAAGGCTTTCCGTTTCTTCATTCAATTTTTCCATGACATTTGCCAATGCTTCAGAATCAAATTTTATACCGAAGCATGAAGCGATCTGTAAAATAAGCTTGTCCTTTTCAAGGAGATTATCAAATCTTGCAAGAATAATCCCTTCGACTGTGTCAGGTAATATTATTTGTCCCAAATCCTTTGTTTTAATATTCTTACTCAAGACAATTCTCGCTATTTCTTCGAGATAAAGGGGATTTCCTCCGGACATAGAAACAATTTTGGCAATATATAATTCGGGAATCTTCGCTCCTTTCAATACATCTTTAAAGAGTTTTTTTCTACTGCTTATGTCTAATGCGTCCAATTTAATTATCAAACTCCCCTTTATAAGCCAATCCATTAAATCCGCATCTTCTCTGGTTGTTATAACGAATAAAATATCATAATTATCCGGCAGTTCTTGTACCAAATACTTGAAAACCATTAATGAAGATTCATCAATCCAGTGAAAATCTTCTATCTGGAAAATTAATCTTTTCCCTTTTTGGACTTTACTATAAAATATGATGAGCTTTAGAAATGCACTTTTTGCCATTCTTATAAAATTAGTGGTTACATCTTCTGAAATATTACTCTTATAGAGCAACATATTATCAATTACAGTTTTTATATCTCTGTCAAAATCCACTCCGTCCTTTTTCGCTATTTTCTTTATTTCTTTTATTAAAACTTCCCTTGAGAAAATCTGATTCAGTATATCTATAATTGGATAAAAGGGACTTATAACATACGAAATAGTATGCCCTTTAAGGAGTGTAAATTTGTCCCGAGCCCTTCTGTAAATTTCATTTGCCAGCCTTGATTTTCCTATCCCCCCCTCTCCCGTGATAATAACCTTCCCCCTTTTTTTATCTTCATAATATTGCTCGATTCTCTCTATTTCATTTTCGCGACCTATGTATCTTTCTGTTTTGGCGTTTTCACTTTCCCATCTCTCAACAAATCGCTCTTTTATCCCTTCTACAACGTATGACTTAATGGGCTTTTCTCTTCCCTTTAGTTTCAACTCTTTGAAATAAGAGTATTTGAATTGATTGCTTATCATTTTGATGGCTTCTTCGCTTACGAGAATCTTGTCCAAAGGGGCGTTGCTCTGCAATCTCTCGGCTACATTAACCGAATCACCCATCACAGTATAATCCTTATCTCTTCCCTTTGCCACTTTCCCAGTTACAACGAGACCGTAATGTATCCCTATTCTTAAACCTATCTTATGTTTGCTTCCCTTTATAGCATCATTGATTTTTTTTAAATAAGATAAAATATCAATAGATGCCCTAAGTGCTCTTTCGACATTCGACTCGGTTGATTTCTTAGCACCGAAAAGCGCCATTATCAAATCACCCTCATATTTGTCTATATAACCATGATATTTCTCGATTAAATCGGAGAAAATAGTAAATATCTCATCAATAACCCCCTTTATTTCTTCAGGATCCAGATACTCCGACAGAGTTGTAAACCCATGGAGATCAAGGAAAAAGATGGCTATTTTTCTTCTTTCACCAAACTTAAGTCGGTGAATTTCCTCTTTTCCACTAAGATATTTAGGTTTAATTTTTCTTATTTCAGAAAGTAAAGAGGTACTATTCATTATGATAATATACCATATTGAGAATATTTTTGAAGTTTAAAACGTTTTCTTTCCAATAATCTACTTTAATTCGATCAGTGGTTGATCTTTGCCGACCCTGTCTTCCAACTCGACTTCGATTTTTTTTACGATGCCGTCTACCGGAGCAAGTATTTCATTTTCCATTTTCATCGCTTCCAGAATAAGGAGTTTTTGCCCCGTAACCACCTTATCACCTTCTTTTACAAAAATAGCTTTTATATTCCCCGGAATAAATGCTTTAACCAATTTTTTATTTTTATTTCTACGATACGTTCTGCGGATTTTTTTTAGATTCTCGGGGATATTCGTTTCGTATTCTGTAAAATCAACGTTAATCTTTCCCTTTTTCATATTTCACCTACAATGGCATATTACCGTGTTTCTTGTTGCCAACATAATCTTTATTTGATAAAACAAAATTAAGTCCTTTGATAAGCTCTTTTCTCGTTTCTTCGGGATTAATCACAGCATCAACATAACCATTGCTTGCTGCGAGATAAGGATTTGCAAATTTTTCCGTATATTCCTTTATCTTTAATTTACGCATCTCATCCGGATTAGGTGAATTCTCAATTTCCTTTTTAAAAATAATGTTTGCCGCCCCCTCAGGCCCCATAACAGCAATTTCAGCAGTAGGCCATGCATAAACCAAATCAGCTCCGAGATGTTTACTACACATAGCAATATATCCACCTCCGTATGCTTTTCTAACGATTAATGTAAGCTTAGGTACGGTAGCTTCTGAAAATGCATATAGCAATTTCGCTCCGTGCCTTATGACACCGGCATACTCCTGATCGATCCCCGGTAAATATCCGGGCATATCCACTAAGGTAAGAATTGGTATATTGAAAGCATCACAGAATCTTACAAACCTTGCAGCCTTATCAGAGGAATCTACGTCCAAAACCCCTGCCAACATAAGAGGTTGGTTGGCAACTATACCGATCGGTTTACCATCAAGATGAGCAAAACCAATTATTATATTAGGTGCCCAACCCGATTGGACTTCGAAGAAATCGGATTTGTCTACAATCCCTCCTATTACATCCCTCATATCATATGGTTTCTTAGGATTCTCGGGTAAAATATTCATAATATCAAAACGCTCGATATTGGGTTCCACTGAATACGTAGTAGGCGGTTTTTCTTTGTAATTCGGTGGAATAAATTCGAACAATTTTCTTATCTGCTTGAACGCAGCGTGTTCCGTATCCGCAATAAAATGCACATTTCCTGTCACAGTAAAGTGTGTCTCCGCACCTCCCAATTCTTCCTTCGTAATCTCCTCTCCTAAAACCGATTTGATAATTTGCGGTCCCGTTATAAACATATTGGATATGTTCCGAACGACAAAAACGAAATCCGTCAAAGCGGGAGAGTAAACCGCACCTCCGGCACAAGGACCCAAAATAACGGAAATTTGGGGAATTACACCCGATGCTTTTGTGTTCCTTAGAAAGATGTCACCATAACCTGCAAGGGCATCCACCCCCTCCTGAATCCTTGCCCCTCCGGAATCATTAATCCCGACAACCGGGACCCCTATCTTCATTGCCATATCCATTATCTTCGTAATTTTCAGGGCATGCATTCTTCCCAAACTGCCGCCCGCCACGGTAAAATCCTGGGCATAAACACAAACTTTATGGTTATTGATTCTTCCGAAACCTGTTATAACACCATCGGCAGCGAGGGTCTTCTTATCCAAACCGAATTCCTTCGCTTTATGTTCCACAAATAAATCTGTTTCGAAAAACGAATCTTTATCCATCAGTGCACTAATTCTATCACGTGCGGTTAATTTGCCTTTTTTGTATTGCTTCTCAATTGCTTTTTCACCGCCGCCTTTTTTTATTTTTTCCTTCTTTATAAACCAAGATCTTATTCTATCATTAATACTCATATCCATCTCCTGTTTCGTTTATTATATACAAAATATCACATAAAAGTCAAGTAATTTTCATCTGATGTATTATTTGCACTTTTATTGTCTTTACAAAACTTTCGAATTAAAATATATTTGTGTATGATTAAAAAAGAACTCCATTCGTTGAAGTGGTCAACAATCTATCAAGTTCTCACGAGTGCGATTTCTTATTTGACTATAATAATTCTTGCTCGTAAATACGATCCGATTTACTATGGGATATTGATTTTCGGTTTTAACTCCCTTGAATTTCTGAAAATTATATCAGACCCCGGGATAACACTTTACAACATAAGTATTTTTCCCCATATAAAGAATCGCAAAGAGTTTATTTCCCAGGTTTTCTATGTTCGTCTGATTTTATCGATTTTTACTTTTATAATTTTTCTTCTCGCCTTATTTCTCTACTCAACCTCTTTCGAATTGAAAATTGTAATGCTTATATTTTCATTTTCTATTTTCCCCTATGTTTTCGACAGCAGATGGATATTTCAAGGGTCTCTTAAAATGAACCTTTCTTTTTTCTCGAGAGCCATTTTCAGATTATTATTTTTTACACTGATCGTAATAGCAATACGTGCAAATGCTCCCTATTACTATGTCCCCTACCTCTTATTTCTCGCTTCCTTTTTAGGTTACCTCTCTTCCTTCCCTTTAATATTGAGATATTACGGTAATTTCACCATTAGCTTCCGCCCGTTGACAGAAGTCATTGCTTTTTTAAAGAACACTATCCCCATAGGTATGAACCAGATGCTTATAGCATCTAACGGTATCATAGCAATTTTCTTCATTGGATATTTGATGAGATCATCTGATGTCGGACAATACGGTGCGGCATACAAATATTCACTCTTGGTTTCAGGAATTTTATCCATTATTTTAAATTCACTACTTCCGATAATTTCAAAAAACACATTCAATGAAAATCAATTCAAAAAATATTCGGATTTCTATTTAAACATATTGATTCTATCAATATTCTCAGTAACAATCCCCATAATAATCTATACAAACATCATATATAAACTTATTTACGGAAACAAATATTTGGCTTCTTCATCATTAGCAGCTATCTTGACTTTCGCAAATTTAATCATGGCTTATGTACATTTCATCGGTTACCATTTAATAAGCCGAGGGAAACAGTCAAAGTATACAAGAATTCTATTTGTGGAATTTATTTTAAACCTGTTTTTTCTCACTATCCTACTTCCAGGGTACGGGATATACGGTGCAGGTATATCCGTATTTATAGCATCTATAGTTTCTCTCATCTTAGCCATATATTATTATAGAAGATATATAAAACCATCTCTGTCTAACATGCTAAAACCTCTACTTGCTGTAGCCTTCTCATTTATTATCACAATTCTGATTCATTATAAATTTACGGGGTGGTCAGGGCTTATTCTTTCAGTTATTTTAGTCATTATATCCAACTTTTTCATCATAATCTATTTTAGGAAAAGAGCCAAAGATGAATATCAGGAAAAGTGATCTTTTATCGCTTTTTTACATTATCTCGTTTTCCCCTTATCTGATATCATCATATGGTTTCTTTTATAACCTGAGACCGTATCTTTATCTCCTCGTTTTCATAGTTGTTTTATTCGATTTTGCAAAGAACATACACCATTATAAACGGGATATTTTCTTCTCTTCCAAGAGAATAATTCCTCTAATTCTGCTTTTAACCGTAGAGTTTATATCCGTATTTTACTCGTATAATAAATTTATTTCTATTCAACTTTTTGCCGCAAATATCTTTATTGTATCTATTCTTTTAATCTATATCCCCTCGATGAAACGAGAAGAGATCTACCGGTTCTCCCTGAATATCGTATTTATAAACGCTTTTCTCTATGCTCTTTCGGTTTTACTTTTGATATTTAATTATAGGTTAGCAACTGTCACCAGATTCGGTTTTTATACCTTTTCCGGGGTATTTTATGCCAAGCAAATCGGCATTTTAAGCCTTATAACTATTTTCGCAATCGATATTGCAAGAGACCAAACCGAATCACCCGATATAAAACTAAAGAATTTTCTTAATATAACATATGTTTTTTCAATCCTTTTTATTATACTATCGTTTTATCGTTCCGCATTTATGGCATTACTCATTTATTGGGGAATTTTGATTACAGTAAATAAGGAATTCAGAAGATATTTAATTTACTATATTCCCTTGCTACTGCTCCTCGCAACCATATTTATATTCAAACCGCTTAACAACATTATAAAATATACGGTGACAGACAGGCAATATTTTATAAATTATGCCTTTCACATATATAAACATTATTTTATTAAAGGAAACGGTTACGGTTGTGGCAAGTTTTTGACACTTCTACCGGAAGCTTCCTCATATTTACGGCATGATCTAATGGGCAAACAATTCCACAATGCTTACATAGAAATCTATTTTGATTTAGGTTTCCCCGGCTTATTCTTTTTTCTCTGGATGATTTTCGCAATGCTAAGAAATTCGATAAGACATAAAATGACACGAGTTGTTATCATAAGCATACTGATTCTTTTTATAAATCTCTTTCATTCTTCTCTCGCTTATCCTTCATCCCTCAGTTATTTCTTCAGTTATTTCATTATAATCTACGGATTGTTGAGAAAAGAACCTCTTTCGTAGATACTGTATTTCCCGAAAACGTATACCTTCTTAAAGTACTTTTTATAAAATGCGGACAAACTGCTTTCCGTTACCAAAACATCGAATCTCTCATTATTAATTTCCGCATCTCTATAGATTTCATGGACATCCATAAAAAGAGTCGGTGTTATATAGAAACCATTTATTCTGTAATTGAAATAATAGGTGTGCAGAAAATAGAATAACCATGCCTTTTGATTGTATTTTGATGGCGACTCTCCACAATGAGACTCTATGGAGGAGTTGATTAAGAGCGAGTCGAAATACGTACTATCTTTGCCCTCTATTTTCAGTATTATTGATTCCCTTTCCAGAATGTCATCCGCCTTTAAATAGTTATAGAAACCATTAGATAAAAACAAAGGATTGTTCGTTTTATACGATAAAGCCGAATTCACAAAAACGTTGTCCGTAGCAATTATTTTTCCCTGTTCATTTGCCGTAATATATTGACAAACACTATCAACATCGTTTATTTCCGAATAACATTTTATATTTTTACGGGCAAAATGAATATTGCTAATAAGAGGGAATAAAGGCAAGATTATCGAAACAAACAAAATTATTGTTTTTGCACTTTTTGTTTTGATATAAGCACTTAGATAGTATATGGCAAATAAAATTATGAAAGGAGTCCAAACAGTTATCCTGAAATGTTCCGGTTCTATTGTATAGCCTGTAAAAACCTGTATATTCATGACAACAGATATAGTCGATAAGAAACTGATTATTAAGTAATCCGGTGATTTTAATTTCCCTTTTTTTATGCCGATTATACCTCCTATGAGCAGGATAGTCTCAAATATCGATTTTTTTTCTATGTTTCTAAAAAATACCGTTCCGATTTTCAATATGTAATCCCCATAAATCGGTAAAGAACGGAAACGGATATAAAGGATTATATAGTACAAACCGATAGTTACCCCAAAAAAGGATACAAATAATGTTGTTAACGCATGCTGTCGCCGTCTTCTTACAAGTGAAACAGTTAAGAATACAAGCAGAAAAACCGTTGCATAAACCCAATAGTAAAAATATGTATAAAATAGTAATCCGTACGAGATCCCTGCAAAAACGGAGTATATTAACTTTCTTCTCTCTATTGCCATAACGAATAAAATAAAAAACAGTAATATAAAAGCAAACGATACCTCAATATGTGGTAATCTGCCAAAATAGGAAAACTGGTATTTACCCTCTGCAAAATTAAAAAATGAGCTTAGAATATTATGGAAATGAAAATTGAATACGGAATTAACAATATCCGTTAAGGTTAATACGGAAACTCCCGCAAGAATAGAGCTGAAATAATCTAATTTTAAAATTTTTATAAAAAAGTAAAATATCAGCAATAAATAGATTATCGGCATCAATATGTTCAATATAATAAATGCGTTTTTTATTCCCCCAAATAAATGTGAAAACAGTTTCATGACCAAAATGGAAAGATTCGGTGAGATCCCTTTGATTCTCTTGTATTGTTCCGTGAACAGATCACCAGCAGTAATTGAATTGCTTCTTTTAATCAAGGATGCAAAACCTGTCATGTCCGACATAT
>JAACEC010000142.1 GCA_011682715.1 Pseudomonadota bacterium | reverse complement strand
ATATTTAAATATTTTGATTTTCCATTTTTGGGCTGGTTTATCCATGAATTTAAAATAGGCATATATAAAGCCTATAAGTAGTATGGAGTATACGCTGCCGATAGGATCAAACCTGTAAATCGCAGCGTTCAATACCAGGATAATAAGGCTTGTTATAACGGGAACAGGCTCTTTGAATAACTTTGTGATAGCGAACATGACGGATATTGTTCCTCCCGTTAAAACAAACTGGAACTGCAATAACTGAGGATTAAATATCTTGCCTCTGTATAACGATAAACCTACAAGAAGAACCAACAGATAAGGGAACAAAAGAAAAAGAATAAATTCCTTCGTTTTCATACCGATATAATAATACCAAATCGGAATTTATGCAAGAGTTTTATATTTTTTGAAAATATATTTGCATTCGTTTCTCCGATTAAAAACATATTTGACATTTAGTTCATTTTTTCTTATAATCCAGAAAAATAAGGAGTTGCGTATGAAAGAATTACTATCAGGAAACGAAGCAATTGCCCGCGGGGCTTATGAAGCGGGATTGCATGTAGCTACGGCTTATCCCGGGACACCCAGTACGGAGATTTTAGAGAACATATCAAAATATAAGGAAATCTACTGCGAATGGTCTACAAACGAAAAAGTCGCTCTTGAAGTAGCAGGTGGTGCAAGTTTCGCAGGAGCGAGGGTTCTTGCGGCCATGAAGCTCGTAGGGTTGAACGTAGCTGCAGATCCGCTTTTCTCACTCAGCTATATCGGTGCTACCGGAGGATTCGTAATCGTCAGTGCCGATGACCCGGGAATGCACAGCTCACAAAACGAACAGGATAATAGACAATACGGCAGAGCGGCGAAAATCCCCGTTTTAGAGCCTTCGGACAGTCAGGAGGCAAAAGATTTCGTAAAAATCGCTTTGGACATGAGCGAAAAATACGATACCCCTGTTCTCCTCAGAACAACGACCCGTACCGCCCATTCCAAATCACAGGTTGAGTTAAAGGACAGAGTTGAAATTCCGCTAAAAGAGTATGTAAAAGATTTTAAAAAACGAGTTATTTTGCCCGCCAATGCACTCCTCCGGCATGTGGATGTAGAGAAACGTTTGAGAGATTTGAAAGATTTTTCCGAACATTTTGAATTTAACAAAATCGAGGAAGGAAGCGGTGATTTTGCTCTGATAGCAAGCGGTATATCTTATCAATATGCAAAAGAAGCATTTCCCAATACTCCCATCCTCAAAATCAGCATGTCCTATCCCCTTCCCGAAAACATGATTAGAGAATTCACATCAAAGTACAAAAAGATCTATGTCGTAGAGGAAAATGACCCATTTATTGAGAATCAGATTAAGGCAATGGGGATCGGGAATATACACGGGAAAGATACGATTCCCCAAATCGGTGAATTGAACCAATACATCGTAAGAAAATCTATTCTTAACGAAAAAGATGTCGAACATTTCAGTGTGGATACCGAGATCCCACCGAGGCCCCCCGCACTCTGCCCCGGATGTCCCCATACGAGTATCTTCCATACATTGCACAAGTACAAATACATTGTAGCGGGAGATATAGGTTGTTACACATTAGGTGCTTTACCGCCGCTTAACGCAATGGATACATGCGTGGATATGGGAGCAAGCATTACAAACGGTTTCGGTATGGAAATCGCTCTTGCAAAGCAAAATGACAAGAGGAAAGTCGTTTCCGTCATAGGTGACTCCACTTTCTTTCATTCGGGAATTACCGGACTTATTGATATGGTCTATAACAATGCAAGGGGAACGGTGATAATCCTCGATAATAGAATCACCGCAATGACGGGGCATCAGGACAATCCGGGAACGGGAAAAACCCTAATGGGAGATGACGCTCCCATAATTGATATTATGGCTATTGTAAAATCCCTGGGAATCAAGCATGTATACAAAATCGACAACTACAATCTCAAAGAAACGGAAGAAGTCATAAAGAGAGAAGTGGAACGGGATGAACTTTCGGTTATCGTGGCTACCAGACCCTGTGCCCTTCTGAAGAGTAACCCGAAAATTGCCACCTATGAAGTAGCTCCCGACAAATGTATCGGATGTAAACTTTGCCTGGGACTCGGATGTCCGGCTATCTCATTTGTTGACAATAAATCTGTCATAGAACCTACATTATGCTTTGGATGCTCCGTTTGCGCTCAGGTGTGTCCTACAAACGCAATAACCATAAAAGGAGAGTAATATGGCGGTAAAAAGTATTTTACTATGCGGAGTCGGCGGACAGGGAATCTTACTTGCCAGTGATATAATTTCGGATGTTCTTATGATAAATAATTTCGATGTAAAGAAAAGTGAAGTTCACGGGATGAGCCAGAGAGGTGGAGCCGTTGTCAGTACTGTTAGATTCGGAGAAAAGGTATACTCCCCTATAAACGGTGTTGGTGACGTGGATTATATCGTCGCTTTTGAACGCCTTGAAGCTTTGAGAAACCTTGAGAAACTAAAGAAAGACGGTACTATTCTTGTAAATGATTACAGGATCAATCCCCTCCCGGTTGCAACTGCCGTAATGAAATATCCCGATAACATATTGGAAACGATAAAAAAGACCGTTCCCAATGTAATAACAATCGATGCATTCAATATGGCAAAAGAATTGGGTAATATTAAAGTTATGAACACAATCATGATGGGACGCCTTGCCAAAATGATGGATCTTCCAAAAAATACTTGGTCAGAAGTAATTAAGAGAAGAGTCCCAAAGAAAGCCGTCGATATCAATATAGAAGCATTCGAGAAAGCATATAATTTATAATTTCATTATATTCCCGAGGTGATAACCACCTCGGGAATATTTTCATAAAATAACACAGAAAATCTCCCTTCCCATTGACTTTTAAATATCTCAATTCTATAATAATTTTATGATATTGTGAGGAGGTCAAAATGAAATATAAAGGGATTTTTGTAGTGTTGTTTCTGTTTTTATCAATTGAAACATATGGCAATTTGATCAAAAGCGATTTCAGGGTCAACGACGACTCTTTGAACGGACAATTTTATTTCGCACGAGTGGGAATGTTTGAAAACGGCAGTTTCAGTATTCTATGGACTGACCAGAGAAACGGTGAATCAAACATATACACTCAGATGTATGATTCTTTGGGCTCACCCACCGGGCAAAATTTTAAGCTGACGACACTCGATGCCGGGATAGGTGAATTTTACCACTCAACCTTCATTTTCAACGACACATTAATTAATTTTAAAAGAGGTAGAACTGTCCAAATGTTGGATGTCAACGGTACTCGAATAGGGACAACATTTTATTTTCAGAAATCTTTCCCTTCCAATTATAATCTAGTTGTAAGAAACGATGAAATCTATATCACCTGGTCCCAATTAATAAGCGGATACGGTTATGATATTTTCCTTCAGAAATTT
>JAACEC010000141.1 GCA_011682715.1 Pseudomonadota bacterium | reverse complement strand
GTCGGCAAAGGCATCATCCGTTATTTCATACAATTCTTTCAATAGATTTTTGTTGGGTTTAAACACATCCTCTTCAACAATTTCAATGTTTTCACTCCTTGCTCTCAATGCAAAATTTTCCAGGCGATATATCACGGAATAAAGATCCTTCACGATGTATGAATAATATTTTTTCTCCTCAATAAAATTCGATTTACCAATCAATTCGGCAATATAAGGATTACTCTTTCGCTCAAGTAAAAACGGCGGATTTTTTAAGTGATTCGATATTATTCTGTATCTATAAAAGGTATTGAAATCAATTGGGATATAGTATTTTACAATATTTTCATTCCTAAACCACAGCTCCGCTTTATTAATTAAGGATTGAAATTCTTCATACGATTTTCCAATCCTAAGCATCCCGATTCCACCGATTTTTCCCACTTTATATGTCTTCGTAAAAGCAACGGCTCTTGTATTGATTCCTTCCTTACCGTTTATGGTTATACACTCGATTTTATAATTACTCTTTTTAATATACAGTAGGAGTAAATTCCTCTCGTATTCACCAAGATCCTCTATGAAATCGTCGCCGCATCTGCCTGATTCGATAATGATTTCCATAATCACTTCGCTATTGTTAATCTTAACAACCAATATGCAAAAAATGGCACCGTATAGTTGTCAAAACCGTAAGGGGTTAACGCTTCTATAACTGTTAGCACAATTGCATATAACGGAATTGCAATAACGGGTAACAGGTAAAATTTGAGAGGTAATTTCAAAGCAAACACGATCATTATACCGAGTGTAATCAAAAAGAATGTGAGTGAACCTTCAAATGTTTTTTTCCACCCGAGATAGGAGTAGTAATGTTTCCCCCACTCTTTTCCAATGGCACCTGCAAATCCATCACTCAGGCAAAGGATAAGTATGGGAATCTGATAAAAATGTGCCGGATTGTGATCAATTACAAACATTACATAGATTATGATAGGGTAAATTATTGCCCCGACATTGTTTTCATTTATGTCATGTATCGAAGACAGTTTATTCGATGTCAGGGAAATCAATAGTACAAGGAAAAAAACATTTGACAGTATTAAAACCGAACTGTTTTTATTGAATAAAAACGGGAAAAAGAATATCAAGGCTCCGGCGCTTATGTGTGTAAATTTTCTCGTTAGTCCTTTATTTTGCCCCTTATCGAAGTAATAAAAGAGCTCCCCCAGGGCAAATATGAATATGAACCCTACAGATACGATTACCATCATTTTAATTTCCACTTTTCCTCCTCTTTATTATATTTATCTCCCCCGTACTTCCGTTCATCTCTACCACATCACCGTACTTTAAATTGCCTGTAACGCCTCTAACCCCAACAATCACCGGGATTCCCAGTTCCCTTGCAACAATTGCCGAATGTGAGAGGACACTGCCTCTTTCAAGTATAATTCCTTTGTAGAGCGGAAATACAGGTAACCAACCGGGATCCGTTTTTTCGGCAACGAGTATTTCCCCCTTTGCCTTTTCGATATATGGACTCTCGACTATATCGACTGTCCCTTTAATATACCCCGGAGAACAACCTATGCCGAATAAATCTCCCTTTCCTGACATTTTTTTAGCAGGGATATTTTTATAGGGTATAAATCCCGTATAGAATCTTTCAGGTAACTCCTTATCTATATTCTCTTCATACTCTTTTTTCCTCAACTTTACCAATTCCTTCAAATGCAGCACAACACTCGTTCCGTAAATATATGAAATTATCTCATCAACCGTTAGGAAAAAGATATCCTTTTCATCTTCCAATATACCCACAGAATTGAATTCCTTACCAATCTTTCTGAAAATTATTTTTACGATACCAAACACATTTGTTCTTATGAAACGCATATTCTCCCGATTCCTAATAAAATATCGTGTATTTTTCAATAGATATCCGAATAACATTCTAAGAAACTGACGTTTCGGGAAATGATACTTACCAAGTGCTGCGAAGACACTCTTCTCCGCATTGTGACGTATCTCTTTCTCCTTTTGTAAAATCGAATCAATATCAAAATCTTCCCTGTTCACATAATTTTCTATAAGAGGGAATATCTTCTCCGGTTGATCTTTAAGATTCGGGACTTCAAGTTTCAGTTCGTGCACGCATCTACTGCCAAACTTTTCAATGTAGATACTAAATTCATCGTAGATATCGTTAAATCTGTCATTTGTTTTTATCACTTTTAAGAAATCTTCCGCCGACAAATCGTTTATCAGCTTTAATGCTTCTTTATCTCTCTTTATTTTTTCTGCAATTCTATACAATAAAATTGTAACTTCCACACTTTCTATGTTCCCTTCCCCCGCCAGGAGATTGTTTTGCAGTTTCTCTCCCACGTCATTTGAGATTTTTTGAAGAAATTTACTTAGCAATCCATAAAACACCATAGCAAATGTATCATTGATTACAGGCGTAATCCATTTCTCAAGCAGCTTATTTTTCAATTTCATATATATATCGATTGCATCCATGGAATTCTCACACTTATCAATATCGGTTTTAAATTCCTCCATCGTCTTTTCATATGTTTTCTTAAATTTTCGGACATTTTTATCATGTGTTATATAACTAATGAAAATCGAACCGATTAGTTTTAATAGGGCAAACTTCCCGGCAATTCGATTAGCTCTATTCTCTTTTTTGATTAATTTACCTTTAAATTCACTCTTTACACCCATCATCTTTTCCATAAATTCCTTGTTGTATTTGTATGCAGGCAGAAAAGAGAGCGCTGTAAACCAGCTATTCAGAGAATAGTATATCCTGTTATTCATAAAACCAATCATATTCCTGTATATCATTTTATTTTTATCTATTGTCTCCTTGCTGACCCCAAGCTTTAAACACATTAGCTTATAAATGATACTATAAGCTTCATTTGCAAAAGAAAATGTTAGAGGTGTCGTGGGCCCCGAGAAACTCTCAACGATATTCGAATTATCCCATATTAAATCACCCGAGCTACTGCCAATTTTCGTCGTAACGGGTCTTGCCTGAAGTATATATATTCTCCCCTTTACTATCGCAAACTCTATATCCTGAGGCATACCGAAAAGATCTTCGATTTTCAATGCCACATCGATTAAATTATTTAGTTCGGTTCCGATGAGAACCGGTTGATCAATTTTTTCTCTCGCTACTGCACGTTTGATTAAACCTCCCTCTTCATTCAAATCCACGGTTTCTTTCTTTGATTCGATATGGGAATCAAATATATTTTCGGTTTTATCGTACACATACATATCGGACTTTACGCTGTCCGATACAATTCCTTCTCCCTGTCCGTAAGATGCATTTATAATAATCTTATTACTATCTCCCGAAACAGGATCAGCTGTGAAAATTACTCCTGACTTTTGAGAATTAACCATTCTCTGTATAATAACTGCGACTCCCTGAAA
>JAACEC010000140.1 GCA_011682715.1 Pseudomonadota bacterium | reverse complement strand
CTCTTGAGAGGGAAAGTTTTTTACGAAATATTCTTTGGAAAAACGATACTTAACCGTCTTCGGATCTACATTTCTATATAGGTTTCCTTTTGACGGAACGGGAGGTGCAAATTGCATTTTCTCCGTTTTTTGCGATATAACACTTAACTGCACCTTTCCTGTATTTCCGACTATAATATTTTTGTTAATATGGGGTAGTTCGGGCATCCCTTTCTTAAGATAATTCACAGAGCCGGGAATATCGAATTTTGTGTATTTCTTCCCATCAATAACAATATCATTTGTGATCATACCGTTTAAAGTAAATTCAACCACAACTTCGTTTTCCGATTGAGAAATAACACGCACTGTGTACGGTTCTGCCGTTTTAGTGTCAAAACTGACATACCCTCCGAAAACAAAATCGAACGAGAGCAATAAAGCTATAAATATCAGAAATTTACGCACACAACCTCCTTCACGGTAAAACCCATAATGATATTATAATTAAATCGAATCGATTTGTCAACTAAACGAGTGAATTCCAAAACAACTAGATTTTCCCCATTTTCATTGTCAAAAAATATTTTGTTATAAATATAACGCAATACGAATACTCGAAAAGTTAGAGTCTTATCCAAATTTCGTGTAAAGTAGATTTTGAGAAAATAAAGTGCAAAAGCGGAGGAGGATCAACAAAATGGGATTATTGAAAAGAGAACAAATCAGACAATTGAGCAAAGCAAAAATCATCAAGGATGTGAAAGACATTCATGATCATATTCGAGAGATTTACGGAACAAACCTTTAAGATGAAACGATAAACCGTCTGACAGACAGAATTCTTCCGTTTGTAGAGAAATAGCGTTCAAGGGTAATGTCAATAAAAGTTCGCAATTTGACTTCCCGATATTTCATAATCAAGTAACCTTTCTCTGCGTATCGTAGATATCCATAACCTCTTGAAGCTTATCCGGTCGGATATAGCTTCGTTCTATTTCCCAATTTTTCTTATACTCCATCAAATAGGTGGCAATCAGCCTAATATATGACTCTCTTGATGAAAAAATGGAGACGACTTTAGAACGCCTCCCAATCTCCCTGTCAATTTGTTCAAGTACATTGGTGGAGCTGATATACGGCGTTTTTCGGTGGTAAAGAAGGGGATATACCCTCCTTTTCTGATCTTGAGAATCACCAAATATATCATTCCCCATCTTGTATCAAACCTTCTCGGAAGATATCCGCTAAAATGGTTTTTCCGCTCACTGCTATGCTCTTCTTTTGATGCTCCCACTTTCTGCTCAGACTCAATCTTCATCAACTGCTCCATCACCTATTTCATTACGGAAAGAAGCGGATCTTCTTCAGCCATAAATCCTTTTAGAATTTTTAAAAATTACGCTATCATTTTTCATAGATAAACTTTTCCCCTCTGCTTTTTCTCTCACCGCATATTCTATCCGAAATTGCGAACATCAATATACATTATCCACTTTTAGTATTCCTATTTCATATCTCTTATTTTTTCATATGGTTAATATGTCTACGTCTATCCCCCCCCATCTTTAAATCGATTTGACATGACCATCAATCCATTGTATCATTCAATAAGTTCAAAAAGGAGAAAAAGTGGAGTTATCGGTTAAATTCGATTTGACTTATCCCGAATCCCTTTCCCACGGTAAATTGCTGTTAAAAACGTTTTTCGGTTGGTTGTACGTCGGTATTCTTCATGGCATCATACTTGCTTTTTACGGTATCTGGGTGGACATTCTTCTTTTCATATCATGGTGGGCAATTCTATTTAGGGAAAAATTCCCGGAGAGTATGTTTAAAACAATCGTAAATTATATAAGATGGTGTTTCAGAATCGGTACATATGTCAATTTTATGAGTAATGTTTATCCTCCCTTCAGTGGAGGAAAAAAAGAGGTTGAATAATGGGTTTTGTTATATTTCTGCTATTTCTGTTTGCGGCGATACTTCTTTTCAACGCATTCAGTCAAAAAAGGTACTTTTTTTCCATTAACAAAAAACTCGTAACCATCATAACTATTTCAGTTCTGGTTTTGATTCTTATTATAGCATCGATCAGAATTGTTCCTCCCGGTTACGTCGGTGTTAAAGTACTTCTCGGTAATGTCAGTAAGACCGTTTTACCAAACGGTCTTCATCTCGTCGTACCAATCGTTAATGTCGTTAAGATGAATGTGAGAACGCAAGCTTATACCATGAGTAAAATGTCATCGGAAGGGCAGAAAAGAGGTGATGATGCCATTAGAACATTATCTAAGGATGGATTGCAAATTAACCTTGATGTTACGATTTGGTACAGACTTATCCCTTCGGAAGCAGCCAGGGTATACCAAACAATAGGACCTTATTATATTACCAAAATTGTTCGCCCCGCCATCAGAACCGCGATAAGAGATGTAACGGTTAAATATGCGGTGGTGGATATTTATTCGGAGAAAAGAGCCGAAGTAACATCGGAGATTAAAAACGAACTTGATAAGGCTTTTGAAAAGCGGGGTGTCGTCTGTGAGAGAGTACTTCTCCGCAATGTAGAATTACCCCAGAAGATAAGAACATCGATTCAAGAAAAACTATCCGCCGAGCAAGATGCTCAAAAGATGGAATTTGTCCTTCAGAAGGAGAAAAAGGAAGCTGAGAGGAAAAAAATCGAAGCCACAGGTATATCAAATTACCAAAAAATCATAACAAAATCACTTTCCAATAAGTACTTGCAATGGTATTATATCCGAAATATACAGGAACTTGTCAAAAACAAGTCCACTGCAACCGTTATCATGCCTTTTGATAAGGGTTTAACTCCTCTCTTGAATATTAAATAAAAAAAGCCCCCTATATAGGGGGCTTTTCTAAATTACAGAGACCCGGAATTTGTATGTCTCTATTTTATTACGTTGAAATATTGAAAGTGACGTTAACATACTCTTTTTTAAATAATTGGGGACAGCACCAATTGTTTATTCCTCTCTCTTCTTTGGTCTACCTATAAGTTGTGGGAACAAATGCCGACTTAATCGCTTCTCCATGCTTCTTACAAAAGATTCATCACCTGCTGTCCGCCCTGTCTATGTGCATTTCCTCAACCTCTCTCTATCCATAACTGTCAATGGTAAAATAAAAATACATAAAAGTGGCAAAGTAAAAGTGCAGAGTATAGGATAAGGAATTGTTATTTTTATAAGGTGTTTATAAGATATTCTATAAAAGGAAAATATCATGATTACAAAGGAGGGGTGGCTAATGATCAGAAATGACTATCTCAAAGGTTTGAGATTTCTGAGATTTCAAGGAAGTATAATTTAAACTGGCGGCACTTGTCAAGGATTTGGTGTAAAAACATATTTATCCTCCTTAGTTTTTAATTTGTTATAAGGTATTTTGGTGACCCTTTCAATATACCAATTAACTTTTACAGACAATATAACACTTTCCTTTTTATTTATTA
>JAACEC010000139.1 GCA_011682715.1 Pseudomonadota bacterium | reverse complement strand
AAGCTGTAATTGTCGAGAATAGCTGTATATTCGGGATCTCCGCCGACGGAAATGATATTCCTTACTGCTTCGTCAATAGCGTTTTGCGCCATTTTATAAGGATCGAGGATTCCGTAGCGAACATTAATACCGTTTGCAACTACAATGCCTCTGAATGAGTCATAAAGCGGTTTTAAAACCGAAGCATCCTGGGGACCGTCATAATTTTTACCGCTTAAAGGTTTTCCTACGGTTTTCCCTTGAACTTCATGATCGTATTGCCTGATTACCCATTCCTTACTCGCTATGGTCCAATTACCGAGAACGGAAATAATCATTCCCTTGATATCGTTTACCGCATGGTTTTGCCTTTTCTGTTCCCGTGGAATATATCTCGCCTTCTTTGTGATTTTGGGTACCCCTTTGTGCAAGAATTCCATATCGAGTTTTAGGACATCATTCCCCTTATAGGAGAGATGTAGTTTCTTATCATCTGTAAAGTCTCCTATAACGGTAGATTCTACGTTGTATTTATCGAAAACTTTTCTTATTTCTTCCAGATTTTCCTCTTTTACGGAAATTACCATTCGTTCCTGAGCTTCTGAAATCCATATTTCCGAGTAGGTTAGCCCTTTGTATTTCAACGGAACCTTCGATAACTCTGCCTTTGCTCCCGTTTTTTCTCCCATCTCACCGATAGCTGAGGAAAGCCCCCCGGCTCCGCAATCGGTAATTGCCGTGTATAAATCTCTATCCCGAGCTTCAAGAAGTGCGTCAAGTACTTTCTTTTCCGTAATCGCATTACCAATCTGAACCGCATTGGAGCTGATAACCCCGGATTCGTCATGAAGCGGAACAGAGGAAAATGTTGCTCCGTGAATTCCGTCTTTCCCGGTTCTTCCGCCGACGAGAACGATTTTTTCGCCGGGGCTCACCTTTTTTGTCTCCGTTCCCACCGGCATTATGCCAATGGAACCGCAAAAAACCAGTGGATTCCCGAGATAGCCGTTATGAAAATGTATCGAACCGTTTACCGTAGGGATACCCATCCTGTTTCCGTAATCTCTTACTCCCGCCACCACTCCTTTTGCCACTCTCTTCGGGTGAAGGATACCTGTCGGGAGCTCTGAGTAGGGGTATTCGGGGGGGGCGAAGCAGAATACATCGGTGTTTGCAATGGGTTTTGCTCCCCTTCCCGTTCCGATTATGTCTCTGATCACGCCTCCAATACCGGTTTCGGCTCCGCCGTAGGGCTCGAGAGCCGAAGGGTGATTGTGTGTCTCAACTTTAAAACAGATATGATTATTCTCGTCGAATTTAATTATTCCCGCATTGTCTTCGAAAACGGATACAAGAAAATCTCTTTTCGATTCGGTTGTAGCCTTGAAAACGGTGTTTTTTAGAAGCCCGTTAATAATTTCATCTTCGAATTCTATATTACCATTTAATGTTTTATGCTTACAGTGTTCGCTCCATGTTTGGGCGATTGTTTCGAGTTCCACGTCAGTAGGGGGTCTGCCGATATTTTTAAAGTAGTTTCTTATTGTTTTCATCTCTTCCGGGTTTAGAGAGAGAACCATCTTATCGCTTAATTCTTCCAATTCTGAGTCATTCATACTCAGAATATCGATCTTTACAAGATTAAACTTCGCCTCCGAACCTTCCCTGAATGAGGGAGGAGAATTCAAGCTGTATTGAACCGTAGAATTTATAAGCAGCTTGTTTGCTATGTAAGCCGTCGTTTCCGGGGTTACACCCATGGAAAAAACAAGTTTGAACGATCGTTTTATATCGCCCGGACACGAAATACCGAGATGAGAAATCGTTTTTTTCAAAGTTAAAATTACGGGGTCCATAACACCCGGTTTGTAAGCGTATTCCACAATATTTTCGGGGAAAGAAGGGTTCTTCGAAATCTCATATTTCTCTATTATGGGATCGATAATTATATCTCTTGTAATTTTCTCAACGAGTTCAATTTTATCAGTCGAAAAGTAAAAACACTTTACAAATCGGACAGATATATCTTTATCGACACCTATACCTGAAAGATTTGATTTTATGCTCTCTTCCTGAGGATTTTTTACTCCGGTTTTGTTAAACACCTCAACTTTAATCATAATCACCTCTTAATACGGACTCCTGTGTCCATCCCTTTGTTAATGAAAGCTCATTGGCAAATTCAACAACTTTCGTATATTCCCTTTCATAAATTTTTCTGTTAAGTTCCGGATAGTTCTTCGCTTTGTAAGTGGGGAAATACTGATCCATTATGCTCAGATGAATATTAGTACCTATATTGTCGTGAATAAATTTCAACGATTCCTTTGTTCCGGATATATCTTCCGGTAATACCAAAAGCCTTATAATTACTCCGCTTTCTGCAGTACCGTCCTTTCCGATTTTCAATTCTCCTTTTTGTCGGTACATCTCGGTAATTGCCTGACCGTTTATCTCTGTATAATTGGGAGCAGCTGAATACTTTACCGCATATTTGTCATCGGAATATCGCATATCAACAAGATATATATCGGCATAATTTTCCATAAGTTTTAATGTTTCCGTAAGATCGTAGCCACTTGTATTGTAAACTATTGGGATTGTGAGACCCTCTTTTCTTGCAATTTCAATTGCTTCTATAATCTGTGGAATGTAATGGTTTCCTGTTACAAGATTTATATTGTGTGCTTTTCTGCTCTGAAGGTTCAACATAATTTTAGCAAGTTCATCGATGGAATATTCCTTTCCGTATCGCATCTGGCTAATAGGGTAGTTTTGACAATAGACACATTTCAAATTACATCCGGCGAAAAATATTGTCCCGGACCCGTTATAACCGGATATGGGAGGTTCCTCTCCGTGATGGATATTAAAACTCGCTATTTTTACATTTTCTCCCGTAACTCCGCAAACGCCTGTTTCTCCCTTTAACCTGTTAACGCCGCATTTTCTCGGGCAGATATTGCAGTGAGAGAGTAAATTGGAATACTTCATTTACAGGTGTTTACTCCCGGGTGTTTCAAGTGGTATTCCCTTTTTACAAAGAGGACAATCCCCGGGCTCATATTTTTCTATGGACAAAGAATAAACCGAGTATAAATAGTAAGGCAGGGAAATATCACCGGAACTTCTATTTACGAAAACGGCGAGGGATACGACTTTTCCGCCCTTTTCCTCTACTGCTTTTGCCGTTTTGACGATAGAACCGCCTGTTGTTAAAATATCATCCACAACAAGAACCCGTTCCCCGGGTTTGATATCAAATCCTCTTCTGAAAACCCTTTTCCCGTTTTCTTTCTCGGCATATATTGCCCTTTTCCCAAGATAGCGGGCAACATCGTATGCTATAATTATTCCCCCCGTAGTTGGTCCGGCAACAGTATCAATTGCCTTGTCTACAAAATGATCTGCAATATTTTTGCAAAAAACAGTAGAGAGCTCCGGTTTCTCAAGCAATCTGAATTTCTCCACATAAAACGCGGAGTGCAACCCGGATGTCAGTTCGAAATGTCCCTTCTTGATAGCGCCCAAATCTTCTAATAATTTC
>JAACEC010000138.1 GCA_011682715.1 Pseudomonadota bacterium | reverse complement strand
ATAGCCGTTGTTACAAATATCGATGTGGACCACCTCGATAACTACTCGGGGATTGAGGAGATAAAGGATGCGTTCGTAAGTTATATCAACTCCGTACCATTTTACGGATGCTCCATTGTATGCATGGATGACAGAAATGTGCAATCGATTCTTCCCGATTTGAACAAACGATATATTACATACGGTTTCCTTCCCCAGGCGGATGTAAGGGCAAAGAATATCGAAATTAAGGATTTTGGAAGCGTATTCGATGTTGAAGGAAAGGGAATATCCATTGAGAAAATACATCTAAGGATTCCGGGAGAATTCAATATAAAAAATGCGCTTGCTTCCATAGCGGTAGATATTGAACTGGGTATTCCTCAGGAAGTTATTAAATCTTCCCTTGAAAAATTTCAGGGAGTACACAGAAGATTTGAATACAAAGGCGATGTGGGACAATGTAAAGTGTATGACGATTATGCACATCATCCAACAGAGATCGAGAATACCCTTAAAGCAGCGCGAGATGCATGGAACGGACGAATAATTGCCATATTCCAACCCCATCTGTACTCCAGAACGGTTTTGTTAAAGGAAAAATTCGGCGGAGCGTTTTATAATGCAGACATTGTAATAATAACGGATGTATATCCTGCAAGAGAAAAACCCATCGAAGGGGTGACGGGAAAACTCATTGCAGATTCTTGTATCGAGCATAGGCATAAGAATGTAATTTATGTTGAGAATAAGGAAGAAATTCCCGAATTGCTCAACAGAATTAAAAAGGAAAATGATATGATTATCACCATAGGGGCGGGAAATATATACAAAGTAGGAGAAGAGTTTATTGAAAAATACGGGAATAGGTGATTTGTTGATGAAGTCATTTGATGGCACAATCGAGGAACATGTTAATTTAAAAAACTACTCCTTCATGCATACGGAAGGGTATGCGAAGGTGTTGTTCCAACCTGCCACTATTGATGATTTGAGATTGCTTCATAAAGAGTTTAACAGTATCAATGTGATTGGGAACGGTTCCAATGTTTTATTCAAGGGAGATATTGATCGCATTGCTGTGATTAACGGAATCTTCAACAACACGATTGCCGTCGATGGGGAGAGGATAATTGCAAGTGCAGGAATGAGTTTGCCACAATTGGCAAGGAAGGCCTATGAAAATGCTCTTTCGGGAATGGAGGAGTTGGTAGGTATTCCTGGTACATTGGGAGGAGCGATAAAAATGAATGCGGGGGCTTACGGTAAAACGATATTCGAAATAGTGAGGAAAATTACCGTTTTCAATATGAAAAGGGGAGAAATTAAAGATATGGACGCTTCGACGCTCACCCCTAAATACAGAGACAGCGGTCTTGAAAAAGATGATATTGTTGTCGAAGCTGAATTGGAATTAAACAGGGGAGACAGAAACGAGATACTGGATAGAATGACCAATTTTTCGATGAACAGAAGGATGAGACAACCCACGGGAGGGTATTCTCTCGGGTCGATTTTTAAGAATCCGAAGCAATATCCGGCGGGATGGTTGATTGAAGCGTGCGGATTGAAAGGGAAACGAATAGGAGGTGCTTTTGTCCCCCGAAAGCATGCCAATTTTATTATAAATGACGGAACTGCCAGATCAAAAGATGTTCTTGATTTAATCGATTTGATAAGGACGAGAGTTGCCGAGAGATTTAACATTGAACTCGAATTGGAGATTGTTTTATTATGATTTTGAGTGTAAATGATAAAAAGAGTAAACGCAAGAAAAAACACGGCACGGTAAGAAAACTCGTTAAAATAACGCTGATATTTGCCGTTTTGGTGATTCCCATTGTCATGGCATATAATTATATCTTTGTCGTTAAAAATATTGTTGCACCCGATGGTGTAAAAGTCGCGGCTGATAAGGTCGCTTTGGGGAAATCGCTGTTTAGGGTAAATAAGAAATCACTGTTGAGGGAATTAGGTGGATATCCCGATTTCAACATTAAAATTACAAAGATGATTCCCGGGAAACTTGTAATCACAAAAAAAGAAATAGAACCACAGATATATATCGCTGATAGAAATTTATACATCGATAAAAGTGGAAATATCTTTCATGTGAATGGGAAAGTCCTGTATGCTCCGTTGAAGGTGTTCGGAAACGTTAAAGATTCCGAAATCGGTGATCTCCTGAAAATATCCGAAACGGGAGTTTTTAGGTCCATACGTAGTCGTAACGGTTATTATACAGGGAAGATCGGTAATGTAAGAGTTTCTTTTACAACACTGAATAATAATTTAATAGGAAGAATAAGGTTGGTAATGAGCGAAGAATCGAGGAAGTACTACACTATGGATTTACGATTTAAGAATCAGGTGATAATCAGATAGAGAGGTGAACATGGGAAAGAAAGATATAATAGCTGCGATTGATATCGGAAGCAGTAAGGTGGTTGCACTAATTGCAATGATTGAAGGTGGGGAAATTAATATTGTCGGAATCGGACAGCATCCTTCGACCGGAGTTACTAAAGGGCAGATTATTAATATTGACAAGACGACGAGTGATATTCAAGAAGCTATGAATAGTGCCACACTGATGGCCGGTGTAAAATTCACGAGGCTTTATGTAGGAATTGGCGGATGTCATATCGAAACGATTACATCAAAGGGAATGGTATCAATAAAGGGAGACAATATTCCGATTTCAAAGGAAGATGTGGGACGCGTTATAGAACAGGCAAAAACTATTGCCACTCCTACGGACAGGGAGGTTTCACACATCATTCCCCAGGAATTTAAGGTAAATGAGGAGATCGAAACGAATGATCCCATAGGGATGACAGGATTTAGGTTGGAGGGAAAAATAAAAATTATTACCTCATCATCGTACAGTGTGCAAAACATAAAGAGATGCATTGAAAAATCACATTTAAAAAATGCAATTTATGTGGTTAATCCCATAGCTTCGGCTTGTGCCACATTCGATGAGAACGAGAAGAAGATGGGAGCGATAATGCTCGACATAGGTGCGGAAACTACAAGTATAGTGATCTACGAAAAGGGTAATTTGAGATATGTCGGGGTGGTCGAGATCGGTGGCGAATTTATCACTAAGGACATTGCTTACGGATTGAATACAACAAGGGAAAATGCGGAGAATTTTAAGATTAATTACGGCTGTGCTCGTTTGGATATGGTTGATGATAATGAAATTATAGAGGTACCTGGAGTGAGTGGCAGGGCTCCGAGAAAAATAAGCAAACAGGAATTTATTCAGATAATAGAGCCGAGAGCAAGAGAGATTCTCGAACTGGCGTATGCTAAAGTAATCAAAGAATCCGATGTCCCCGTTGACAGAATAGGAGCGGGATTGATTCTGACCGGAGGGACGGCGGATTTGCCCGGGATCCCGGAGCTGGGAGAGGATATATTTAATCTCAGGGGGAGAATCGGAATGGGGGTTTCCGGAATCGGAGAAAACATCTATGATCCGGCATTTTCCACATCGGTAGGTCTGATAAAATATGCCGTGACCGAAGGGGGGACTTCCGAAAGTGTAAGAAAGGTAAGCGGTTCTCAAGAGGGTTGGATAAAAAGAATTTTTGATTGGTTAAAAGATATTTAAAAATGGAGGGTACCATGTTTGATGTAAGTGATGAAAAAGTGATTAAACCTGCAGAGATCAAAGTGATCGGGATCGGAGGTGGGGGAGGAAATGCGGTAAACAGAATGTTTAAAGAGGGGGTAAATTCCATCGAGCTGTTTGTAATGAACACTGATCTGCAGGTTCTTTCGAAGAGCCCGATATCTGATGACTACAAGTTTCAAATCGGTGCTCAATTGACGAAAGGGCAGGGTGCGGGTAAGGATCCCATAAAGGGGAAAGCGGCCGCCGAAGAAAATGCCGATGAGATAAGAAATCTATTGCAGGGAACGGACATGGTATTTCTTACGGCAGGAATGGGCGGAGGAACAGGTACGGGAGCAATGCCTGTTGTGGCAAAAATAGCAAGAGAGTTGGACATTCTCACGGTTTGTGTTGTAACCAAACCCTTCTCGTACGAAGGGAAAAAAAGGATGGAGATAGCTGAAGGAGGGATACTGGAGCTTAAATCGGTTGCCGATAGTTTGATTATTGTTGCCAACGAGAAAAGTCTTGAAATGTTTCCCGACGACAGTATAAGTGACGGGTTCAAACACATTGACATGATTCTTGTGGATACGGTAAGGAGTTTAACCGAAGTGATAACAAAACCGGGTAGAATGAATGTGGATTTTGCCGATGTGAAATCTATTCTATCGGATAAGGGCGATGCCATTGTTGGAATCGGAAGCGGAGAAGGGGAGCAAAAAGCCATTGATGCCGTTAGTAACGCTCTTAACAATCCGTTGCTCGAAGGTGTTACATT
>JAACEC010000137.1 GCA_011682715.1 Pseudomonadota bacterium | reverse complement strand
TTATATAAATTTTTAAGTGGAAATTTCTTTATGTGATGATTTCCACTCGGTCTTTGCCTTTGATCTTTGCCTGGTACATTGCTTGATCGGCTTTACGTAAAATGGCTTCCACATCGTTTTTGACCGTTGCGGAATTCTTCCCGTTGTATTCGGTAATACCTATGCTTGCCGTTATGTTGATTCCTTTCACCTGATAGACACTATTTATTGAGCGTATACTTTGGATGATTCTGTTTGCTATGGGGACCGCGGCATTGACACTAACGGTGGGCAGCATCACGATGAATTCATCACCTCCGAATCTGTAGATCTTGTTCTTGTCCCGGATGCTGTTTTTAATGGATTCCACCACTTTTATGAGTGTAAGGTCTCCTAATTGGTGACCGAAGGAATCGTTAATGTCTTTGAAATTGTCTATATCCACCATAAGAATAGAGAAAGGCTCTTTGTATAAAATGGTTTTGAAAATTTCTTCCTGAATGTCCGAGAAAAGAGTGTTTCTGTTTGAAGCTCGCGTAAGAGGGTCATACTTCGAGAGTTCGTATGAAACCACGGATTGGATCAGATTTGCCAGTTTTATGTTGTATACAGCGATATAATCCTTTGTATTTTCGTCGAAGGTCTTCTCCTTGGATGAATTAAAGGCAAACATAAATGCTATTATTCTGCTCGTAAAATATACCGGCTCCAAAATAAAATCTTTGATATGAACATTCAGTTTTATCTCAAGCAGGGATTTTATCAAGTCATTATTTTCGTCAATGTAGTTATTTAATAGCTCATCCCATGAAGAGATTACCTGGCGTTTGATTCTTTCGTTGCCTTCTCTGTCATTTTCAACGTAGATAAACTCAACGGTATTTTCTCTTTTTATAAGAACCATAATATTTTCCGCTTTTGTTATCAATTTGGCGAGATTGATGACATGTTTGAACATGGTGTTCTCAAAATTAGAGATGTTAAAATTAATCTGGAAGTACTTGTTGATATAATCCAAACTTTTTTCCACTTGATTTGTAGTAATATAAAATTTCGCCAGTTCATATAGGGATATACCTGTTTCATAGATCATATTTTTAGAAGACGCTAAGGCATAGGCTTTTATAAAGTATTCTTCCGCATTCTTTATCTCATTTTGATACATGTATATTTTTCCCATGAGTAAAAGGCAGTTTATCAAACCGTCGTATTTTGTCTTGTCATTGAAAATCTTAACGGCATTTTTTACGTTTTCTTTTGCCTTTTCATATTCCTTGTTTACAATATGAATCTTTGCCATTCCCAGAAGAGAAAAGCCGTTATTCAACTCGTAATTCATTTCGATGCCGATTGCATGGGAATTCTTAAAATGAGACAGAGCCTTTTGATAATGATGCCGTTCGAGGTATATTTCTCCTATATGATTATGCATTATAGCCTGTCCGAATTTATCGTTAACACGCTTTGAAATTTTGAGGTCGAGGTTATAGTGATTTAAAGCTTCTTCAAGATCGCCGTTTTGATAGAACAAACGCCCCAAATTACCGTACACAATAGCCAAACCGTTTTCGTCATCCAAAAGAATTTTCGTTTTCTCCGATTTTTTATAGTAATAAATTGCATTTTGGAAGTCGTTAAAGTGATCGAAATACTTGCCTATGCTGTTCAATATCTCGGATTCGAGCTGTTTTTCATCGGTTTTTTTGGCAATTTTCAAAGCTTTTCTCAAATATTTTATTGAAATTGCAGTTTTATTCGTGTAGAAAAGATAAAGAGCGTAGGCATGATACAATTTTGAAAGAACCCTTTTTTCGTTGACATATTTCACATTTTTTATGAGAATTTTAGCTACGGATTCAAGTTCCGACATATTGTGGAGGCGTAACAAGATAAATAACTTTTCGATATAAAGTTCCATCTGAAGAGCAATATTTTTTGTTTTCGCCGATCTTCCGATACCCGATTCAACAACTTTAAGTGCGGCATCATAATCTCCGCTTTTGAAGTAAACATTTGCAAGTTCAACAATATCGACTAACCCCATATATACAAATTATCACAAAATGATACCAAGGTCAATTCAATTTAAAAAAAGGGGGGTAGATAGGCGTGAATATTTCAGCAATCGGGGGATAGGTGTTAGTTTTTAAACACTGCCCGAATAGTGGGAATAGAGATTCGAAATAAGTTCGGAGTGATATGGCTTTAAGAAAAGACAGTTGAAATGGATTGTCAAGTTTTGTTCTCACTTTTTACTTGTTGCGTGTCTTTGCCACTTGTCATTTAAGAAACATTGTTTGTTCGGCGGTAATGAGGATGATTTTTTTGCCATTATTTGATATAATAAATAAGAGGTTTAAAATGAAAATAGAGGAGAATATACTACAATTGGAAGTTTATGTGGGCGGTCTGTATCGGGAAGAGTTAGGTATTTTTCTGATTGATAGAGGGGATTATTTTAAATGGTTTCTTGCGTCGGTTCTTTTCGGAGCGAGAATTCCAGAGAACTGTGCAAAAAGAGCTTATTTGGGGTTGAGAGAAGAGGGGATTACAAATCACGAAGCAATATTGAAAACGGATTATGATGAGATAGTTGGAATATTGGATCAAAATGCTTATGCAAGATATGATTTTAAAACGGCGGATAAAATGAAGGAGATGGCAACGAATATAATGGAAGACTATGACGGAGATATTTTGAATTTAATTACCGGTAGTGATTCCTATGAGGAGTTGTCGAATAGGTTAAAAGCCCTTGCCAAAGGAATCGGTGACATAACGGTAAATATTTATTTAAGAGAATTTAGGGGAGTTGTCCCTAATGCGGATCCTCCCATATCCGAACTTGCATTGATTGCTGCGAAAAACCTTAAAATAGCCGGCAGGTTGAGAACCTTAAGGGTCAAGAATCCGGTGCTGTTGGCAAGAATCGAGGCTATATGCGTGAGATTGGCCAAATATTACTGCAAAAAGGAAAAATGCTCGATTTGTCCCGCAAGAGATATATGTCATTATTATCCGAGTATAAAGTAACATATCGATAAACGCCTTTTCTGTCTGTCCTTACATTTTATTTTTGTTTGACATTTGATTATAAAAAATATAGAATTAATATATGAGGAAGCTGATGTATTTTATTTTATTCATAGCGATTGGAATGTAATATCTATTTTTAACGAAATAACAATATCGTATCCGAATTTAAAATTTTATCAGGACAATGATGTTATAAGAGTTAAAAGAAGTGGGGTTAAGCATGTTCAAAAGGATGATATTTTATTGAGTTGTGATTCGATAGAATTTTTCAATTCTTATAATCTCGATGAATATATCGAAAGATCGCCTATAAATTCCAGGCATGAATATAAATTTTTGTCCTCAAAAACAGGTGAAACCTATTCGGTAAATTTAAAATACCATAGGTTGACTAAAAATTCCGTCGTTTTTTCATTACTATTGGTTAGCATTGTATTTCTTGTTATGTCGTACATCATAGTAGCTATCGGTCCAGAACAGATTAACATCTTTTATCTGTTTATGTTTTTTATCTCTATTGCCATTACTGCGGCAACCTATCGTGTATATTTTTATAACAGAATATTATATTCAATATTTATAGTCTCGACAGCTTTTATAGGGGGATTTTATTTATCGTTTCTAACGACTTTTCCAAAAATGCATAAACAGGTATCATTGATTGTGATGTTTACTGCAATTACTTTGAGTTTAGCGAATTCCGTATTCTGGTTGAGAGCATATTTTGATTTCTTGGGTTATAAAACATTCTCAAATTACGTAAATTTGTTTGAGATGGCAAAGATAAACCAAGTATATTTAATGTTGGCTATAATAGTCGGTATAGTAATAATAGCGGTTAAATATCGTAGTGCGAGTGATTTTGATAAAAATCGATTAAAGTGGTTTATTATAGGTCAAATAGTAGGTTTTGTCCCATTTGTCTTTTTATTTTCTCTGTCTTTGTTGTTATTCGGTCATGAGTGGGTAAACCTATCCTTTGTTATGCCATTCCTTATATTTATTCCCGTTTCATTGTTTCATTTGTTTTAGGTGTGTTGAATATCAAATTAGGGTCCATTAATTTTATATTAGCCAGAATTTTAATAGTCTTTTTCTATTTTATTGTGGGGCTCGTTTTCCTGTTTGTCGGAGAGAAATTCGGGCAGATTGCAGGAAGTGTGATTTTTAAAGAAATAGGAATGTTAGTTCTTTTTGTATTATATATTACTCTGGTTTATTTCACATACAATATTATGATTAATTACATACTGAAATTTTTATTTAAGGAGTATTACAGGAAAATTACATTGGTAAAACGGTATATAGGTTTATTGAAGGACCAAAATAAGACGGAAGGATTATCGGATGAAGTATTAAAACATTTAATGACAATTTTTGATTTGGAATATATTGATATAAAAGAAGATATAAATAGATGTGATGATGGATATAATATTGAATTTAACAATAAAAAAGTGGTATGTTTTAGAAAGAAAAAAAACGAAGCTATTAATCCGGATGAAATGTATATAATAAAATCGTTTCTTAACTCCATCGAAAAGAACAGAATTATTTGATCTACAGCTCATAGGTGTTGACAAAAAATTTAATGTATATTAGTATATATGGAATTTGAAAAGGAGATTGCATGTATAATATGAATAATAGTATTTTCAGAGAATATGATATAAGGGGTATAGCTGATAAGGATTTAACGGATGAAGTTGTAAATCTGATTGGTAAAGCATATGGAACGCTAATTGGCGTCGGTAACACCGTTGCTGTTGGCTGTGATGTGAGATTAAGTTCTCCCAGAATAAAAAATACATTGATAAACGGAATATTGTCCACAGGGGTGAATGTTATCGATATCGGTACCGTTCCTACGCCTGTTTTGTATTTTTCCGTATACAGATTAAGCACGGATGGCGGAATAATGATAACGGGTAGTCATAATCCCATTGAGTATAACGGATTTAAAATGCTGAAAGGTACGAAAACAATATACGGAGAAGATATACAGAAATTAAGGACGGTTATAGAAAAAGGTAAATTTAATGAAGGATCGGCAGAAGTTAAAGAAAGTGATATGATTTCCAGATACATGGACACGATCATAAAAGGAGCATCGATAAACAAGACATTGAGGGTGATCATCGATCCGGGTAACGGAACCGCAGGTCCCATTGTATCCTCACTTCTCGACAGTTTCGGAATCAAATATAAATGTATCAATTGCGAACCGGACGGGCATTTCCCCGCACATCTCCCGGACCCTACGGTGCCGAAATACATGGAGGAATTAAAAAGAACTGTTATCGAAGAAAAAGCTGATGTGGGTATCGGTTTTGATGGGGATTCGGACAGAATAGGCGTGATAGATAACAGAGGAGAGATGATTTACGGAGACAAATTGTTGGGAGTTTATGCGAAAGAAGTTTTAAGTAACAAACCGGGTAGTACGATAATTTTTGATGTAAAATGCTCCAGAGGGCTAAAAGAAGCCATTGAAAAATTTGGTGGAAAACCACTTATGTGGAAAACCGGACATTCTCTTATTAAGGCTAAAATGCAGGAAGTGTTAAGCCCTCTTGCCGGTGAAATGAGCGGGCATATGTTTTTTGCCGATGAATACTTCGGTTACGATGATGCGATTTATGCCGCAATGAGATTACTCAGGATTATTTCCAGTTCCAATAAACCGTTTTCCGAAATACAGAGTGAGATTCCGTACTATTTTTCTACGCCGGAAATACGAGTCGAATGTCCCGACGAGAAAAAATTTCAATTAGTTAAGGAACTTTCGGATTATTTCTCGAAACGCTATAAAACCATTACAATTGACGGTGTAAGAATTGAACTTGAAAATGGGTGGGGGTTGATAAGAGCATCCAACACACAGCCGGTTTTGGTATTGCGTTTCGAAGCAAAGACAAAGGAAGAATTGGAAAAGATAAGAGAAGTTATTTATAACAAATTAAAAGAGTATGACTTTGTAAAATTGTAGATTGTTTTCAACGAGGGGGAAATGGGGAAGTTTTTCTTTTTAATGCTTGTACCTATTTTAATTTATGCGGGAGATAATTCTTTAGTCGATAATCCGACAACGGATTCCAACTTCGGTTCTGTGTATAATCCGGACAAAGAAATCGTAGAGTTTTCGTATACATCATTTTATTTTCTGAGGGAAATACAGGATTACAAAATTAATTATGTTACTCCTTTTCAATGGGGTAAAGTAGGCGGAGAGTATGAGTTTTTCGGAGGGAAGCTGTACAATGAAAATATTTTAAACGCAATTTACATACGTGATGCGGACAAAAATTCATTGGGATTAAAGGGTGGAGTAGGCATCTTAAGCATTTTGAATGAAAAGGTATCCGTGAGGTACAAATTGAATGTTTTTGCAAATGCCCGTATTAACGATTCGCTCGTAGGTGCTCTTTATTTAAGTGATATTCAAAATTTGTTTAGTAATCAAACTTATTCAATGAGTGGAAAAATGATTTACGATAACGGTCTTTTCAAAATTTCCGGTGAAATCAAGTACAAATCCGACGAAAATCTGGGGTTCGGTATTTATTCCGGTTGTCACTTAGGCAATAGCATGAGTTTTTATTTTGGATACGAAACGCTCTCAGGGCAATTTGTAACGGGAATTGCATTCAATAGAGATAAAATTGCTTTTTCAGATGAAGTGAGGATTCAGCATGAACTGGGGATAAAAGAACAATTTACTGTCGTTTACGCCTTTAAAAGGCATACCGAAATAGATTCGAAACAACGTGAAAAATACGATTTGAACAAAATCACATTTCAACAACTTTTGAAATTGGGTGTTGCAAGTGATATTGCTTGTGCTATTATTGATTATAGGGGTAAAATAGGTCAGTACTTCGGTTTGGCAGACCTTGCTAATGTTTACGGCATAGGTGATAAATGGATAGAAAAGCATTCAAAACAATTCAAGGTGCAGTGGGGAAAGATGGATATCAATCATGTGAATTTGAACAGATTTATCACTACGCCGGGTATAAATGTATTTCTGTTGAAGAGGATAGTAAAATATCGGGAAACGCATATAATCATAGATTTGGATGAATTGAAAAGTATAAAAGGAATGAATGAAGAGGTATTGATTATTTTGAGAAAATACTATAAATGCGAGGTATAAATGAGAGAAAAGAAGCTCTATTCACAATTAATTTACAGAGGGAGAATTGTTGATTTGTACAAGGATAATGTTGCTCTCGAGGACGGGAAGAGAGAGGCAATTAGAGAAGTGGTAAGGCATAGAGAAGCGATTTGTGTGCTTCCTGTGGAAGGGGAGAGTATTATCCTGGTAAGTCAATTCAGATATCCCGTGGGCAGGGAGTTTATCGAGATCCCGGCGGGAATCATAGAGGAGGGAGAGAAGCCAGAGGAAGCTGCGAAAAGAGAGTTGAAAGAGGAAACCGGATACAGTGCGAAAAGTATAAAAAAACTGTTTTCGTTTTACTCTTCTCCGGGATTCACAGATGAAAAACTGCATCTGTTCATAGCCGAGGGACTTGAACCGGGAGAGCAGGATATGGATCCGGATGAGGAAATAGATGTCGTAAAGATGA
>JAACEC010000136.1 GCA_011682715.1 Pseudomonadota bacterium | reverse complement strand
ATCTTCCGTAGATCATATAAAAAGTATGTTAAGGGGAGATGAATATCTTTCCGTAAAAAGCAAATTTTTTAAGCATAAGAAAAAGTCTACTCGATAACAACGGCAGTCCCGTATGCCAACAGTTCCGCAGCTCCTTGCATTACACTTGAAGTGGTAAATCTAACTCCAACAATTGCATTTGCACCCATACTTTTGGCGTTGTCTATCATTCGATCAATTGCCTGTTCTCTTGCTTCGGCTATCATCTTCGTATAATCGCTGATTTCTCCCCCCACAACATTTTTAAACTTAGCAATTATATCATGTCCGATATGCCGTGCCCTTATTGTATTTCCTTTGACCAAACCCAATGTTTTTATGATTTTTTTTCCTTCTATATGATCGACGGTTGTAAGTATCATTTTTTTACCTCCTTATATCGTTCGTTTTTGTTGAAGAAAATACGCTCCCGAATAATGGAAACAAGTAAAATCACAAGACCGACTATCAAAAGGGAAACACCGATTCGTATAATAATCGGGACACTGTTATCCAGTAAGAAATCCTTTATGAAATAAAAAGCGGATGCTATCAAAAGGATGATTGCTCCGATTGAAAAGAAAATCCATCCGATACCCCTCTCGATTCTTGTGTATATATTGCTTTTGTAATTTTCCCACAACCTGTCTTCGGGAGATTTATATTTATAACCGGACAGTAATTTGTTCATCTTTTCCGCCTCCTCCAGATCGTGTTTACATTCTTCGCATGATTTCAAATGTTCGCTCAATTCGAGCAATTCACTATCCGATATCATGCCGCCTATCTTTTTTTCTATTAAAATTTTATAATAATCATGGTTCATTATAGAGCCTCTCAATCACCTCTTTCATTCTTTTCTTTGCATAGAACAAACCGGACATAACGCTTCCCATAGGGATTCCGAGAATTTGAGAGATCTCCTCATAGGAAAATCCGTCGAAATATTTCAGCGTCAAGAGTTCCTTATCCCTCTCATTCAGCATATGAAGAGCCTTTGCCATATCTATTTTGTCGTCTTCATTATTTCCCTTGTACGAATATGTATTGTTCATACTCACAAAGGGGTGGATATTTCTTCTCTTTATGTAATTCAAACAGGTATTGCGTAAAACGGTAAAAAACCATGTGCCAAAGTTGTAGTCGGGATTAAAACGACTTCGCTCTTTGTATACCTTTACAAAAGCATCCTGAGAAAGATCTCGGGCGGCTTCTTTGTCTCCCACATATCCGTAAGCGAAGAAATATGCCTTTTTCATATATCGATCCACCAATTTATCAAATGATTTCATATCTCCGTTTATCGTGTTTAAAAACAGTTCGTTATCGCTTTCCATAATGAATACAAATTACCCGATGATTTTATTCATGGATTTTCAGAATTCCTCCGCGTTTTACATTGTAAAGATATGTGACTTTTCCCGAAGGGAAGATGATTTTTACTTTTCTAATGGGTCCGTAGTCGAGATTTAAACCGAAATGCAGTATTCTGTCTGTTTGATTACCGATTCCGTCAATTGTATGTATGAATTTTGTTATTTTAAAATCATTGAAGTACAGTATGGCTTTAGTGCCAAATGCGTCGCTTCCCGATTTTGTTCCTATAATTTGCAAATTAAAGTATGTGTTTGTATTTTTTCTTATGTTTTCGAGCAATTGTACTCCCTCGGGGGAGCAAAGAATTAGATCCTGATCGCCGTCTCTGTCAAAATCGATGCTTATAGCACCGTAAGAATTGCTAATTCTTGCCCCGGAGAGATATGTTATATCGGAAAATGTTCCGTTTCCGTTGTTCAAATATATATGCGAATTTTTACGGGAAGTAACAAAAAGGTCATCGTAACCGTCATTGTTAAAATCACCGAGAATCGGATTTATATTGTCATTATCGTACGGAATCCCCGTTTTCGAAAAGATGTCCTTGTAATTGTCTTTTCCCCGAAGATAGATGTTCGTCATGTCGCAATTTGATATATTCTCGGGAGTGTTTGTGTTGCAGGAAACGAGGTCGATTTTACCGTCGTTGTTGATGTCTCCGGAGAAGGGACCGCCCCACCATCCGTCATGATTTATTCCTGCGACATGAAGAGAAGTTGCATAATCCTTAATCGAATTTCTATTAAATGTGATCATGGAGTTCTTTGTTAGATTGGACATTGCAACATAAACGAAATTATCGAAAACCGAAATCCCGCTCACTTTATCGGCATTGGGGAAAGGGTATTCCTTTTGTCTAAAATGAAAACTATCGTTATTTATGAGTATTGTAAGTTTTTCCCTGGTAGAATCAGCCGAAGTAATAAGAATATCCGGATAATGATCGTTATTGTAGTTGACAGGTGCAATCATCGAATAATTTTTTATCGATGAATCTTTCCATACGATTCGAAATACTCCATTATCGTCGTTTTCGTAAATCGTAATACCGTTTTTATGATTTGCAAGCAGAATATCTTCTCTCCCGTCATTGTTAAAATCGGTAAAGAAAAAGTGATCGGAATAGTCTGTTTCAAGCCCGACTCTCTCTGTTACATCAATGAATTTTAACCCTCTCTTGTTTAAAAACAACCTTCCGTCTATAAGAAGGTCGGGATAACCGTCACTATTTATATCGCCTGCCGCTATACGATATCCCTTTATGTCTTTTAATCCTTTTGTTCTTGTTGCGTTACGAAAAACGGGACCATGATAGTCGTTGAGTTTTTTAGCGTATGTGAGTGGAGAACCGGGAAAATTTCTTTTATACAATTTTTTTAGTTTCGTGTCATATTTCCCGCCGCAGATAAGCCCGTTACTAATAGTAATCCGAGCATCTTTGTACTTACCTGATTTTAAACAGGCAATGGATTTGTAATAATCTACGGATTGCCGATATGTCATTTTGGGGAGATACGGTAATGTATAGGCTTCAGCCTCGTCTAAGTAATAAAGTGCCTTTTTGGCATATCCTCTTTTTAGAAACAGCCTTGCCAAATCGAGTTTCAAACGAATGGTTGTTTGTCTTTTTCTCATGTTCCACTCGTTTTTATCTGTAAAATCAGGTTTTTTAAGAGAATCTTTTAAACCGGATATTAAGATTTTATTCATCTTTTTTCTGCTATAATTAAGGTCAAGTAGGCTCTCTATTACAATTGATTTTGTTTCGATACTTGCAAGAGAATCATGCAAAATATTATGGATCTGTTTTCTTTTCTTCGATTTGAACAGGTATTTATCGTATATAATAAGCGCCTCATTATAGATATATGTATCTTGATACCTTGATAAAAAATTCAAAAGAAAAGAATCGGGGTTGTTTTCTGCAGAGACAGAAGACAGTCCGTTATAGAGTAGATTTTTCTCGGCAACATACGATAATTTTGTAGATGGGAATTTTAAATGAATCGAGTCAACATAATCGGATAACATTGTGTTCTCCGTATGAAGGGAATAAAAGAAACCAAGTGTTAGTGTATCGTAGTTATCTTTAACAATGTAACTTTTTATCCGATTTTTGATGGATACACTGTCATCAAGTTTTATTTTGCATTTCGTATAGAAGTTGATAAGATCGATATCCCCGGTTTTTTCATATGCGAGGGAGAGGTATTTCATTGCCTTTTTGTAATCACCAGTAAAAAAATAAGATTTCCCGATCTTGCCGTATAGAGAATTATTCTTTTTCTTTAATGCATATCGTATGTACTTATTAAATTCACCGTATTTGTAGTATCTATTGATGTCCGATGCATATATAAAAGTATGTGTAGAAGTAAATGCAATTACTAAAAATATTAATATTCTTTTCATATCAGTCCTTCTTGATAATTTTTTCCATATAATTTTTCCATCCGTCCAATTTCCTTTTCTTCTCATCCGTTCTCATTAATGGCTTAAATTCCTTTGCTATCTTTGGTGTGAACTCATCGCTGCCCGAAGCCATAAGAACGGATCCCAGAGCCGTAACCTCTATATTTACCGGTCTTTCAACAATAATATCCGAGATATCCGATTGGAACTGCAAAAAGAGATCATTTTTACTCATTCCTCCGTCGACGAATAGTTTGTGAATTTTACTTTCCGTGTCACCGGTCATAGCCGTTAACATATCGTTAACGAGGTAAGCTACCCCTTCGAGGGCAGCTCTTGTAATTTCGGCTTTTCCCGTGTCTCGTGTGAGCCCGAATATTACCCCTCTCGCATTGGGTTGCCAATAGGGAGCACCGAGTCCTACAAATGCGGGAATAAAGTAAACACCGCTGCTTTGTCCCGAATTTGATGCCAATAATTCCGATTCCGCACTCTTCTCAAAAAAATTAAGTTTATCTCGAAGCCATTGAATAACGGCACCGGCAATGAAAACGGAACCTTCAAGGGCGTATGTTGGTTTTCCGTACTTTACCCATGCGATTGTTGTTAGGAGATTATTTTGTGAAAGAACAGGAAAATTGCCCGTATTGAAAAGTATAAAAGCACCTGTTCCGTATGTAACCTTGACATCACCCGGCGAAACCGCTTTATGTCCGAACAATGCTGCCTGCTGGTCCCCGAGGACCCCTCTTATGGGAATGTGAAAACCGTTCACTTCAATATTACCGAAATTTGCATTTGAGTCAAGAACATTCGGCAGAATAGTTTTGGGTATGCTAAAGAGATTCAGTAACTCTTCATCCCATTTTAGATTGATTATATCAAATAACATCGTTCGAGATGCGTTGGAATAGTCCGTTTGGTGCGGATGTCCTTCGAGCATGTTATACATTATCCAGCTGTCCACGGTCCCGAATGCAAGTTCGTCTTTGTCACCGTTAAACCTATCAAGTATCCACTTTATCTTGGATGCCGAAAAATAGGGATCCGGGACCAATCCGGTTTTTCCCCTAATCATATGGGTATATTTATTCTTTAGCGATTCGATGATGTCGGCGGTGCGTCTGTCCTGCCAGACAATTGCATTGTATATCGGCTCACCTGTTGTTTTGTCCCATATAATTGTAGTTTCCCTCTGGTTTGTTATACCACAGGCGATGATTTCACCTGCAGAAATTTTCGCAGTTTCTAAAACATCGTGTATCGTTTTGTTCTGAAGTTCTATAATATCATACGGATCTTGTTCTACCCAACCGTTTTCTGGGTAAATTAGCGGGAGTTCTTCTTGCGCAATGGAAACTATTCCGAAGTCCGAATCGAATATAATGGAACGAACGGAACTTGTTCCCGAATCAATTGCCAAATAGTAATTCATATTACCTCCAATCTCCTGTTATTATAAATAAAAATCAAAAAAATGACAATCGTATTTTAGTTGTAAAGAAAAAATATTCCAATCGATTAATTACCCAACGTGGTAAAGGCAATGTTAGTGATAATTTATTACAATCAAATTACCGTTATTGTCGATAAGTTTGCTCTTATCACAATCAACGTTGATTTTCCATATTATTTGTTGGTTTGAATAATTTATTCTTGCTATGCTATCCTGGGCCACAAATGTAATCACATTTCCGTTATCAGTGATGACTATGTTGTCGGCAGAAGAAGTATTATAAGCTGTAGTCGTCCAGCTTAATTGCCCGTTATCGGGATTAAGCCTTCAGATGATATAGGTTATCGGAACTGTCAAAGTCATAAATGTAAATCGTCCC
>JAACEC010000135.1 GCA_011682715.1 Pseudomonadota bacterium | reverse complement strand
TTTTCTCTCAAATCATCCGGTAAAATAATCATTAAAAATATTGTAACAGACACAACTACCGGAAGCTTTACAATATACACGAAAACAGGTATTGATTCATCATCCGCCGAATATGTTACTCCGAGTCCTGTAATGGTTATTAAAACAGCCGCAGGAATGGGTAAAACAACCGTAAATCCCTATTATATAAAAGCAGGTGTAAAAAACGATTTTCAGATTGCAATAACTCCGACTATGGATACATCTCTTTTCAATATCAATTATGTCGAATTAACGATTCCATTAGGGGTAACCTGGGACAGTACACCGGAAATCAATGTTTCGAAGGGAACTTATACGGTAAGCGGGGATGGATCCGATTCCCTTCCTTATGTTATTAAATTGAACAATGCAGATATTACAGACACATCATACATACGGCTTTCAAATCTCACGGCGGATACTTCACTCACCTCCGTATCATTCAACATAAAAACAGGTAAAGATTCGAATGATATAGCGTTATGCTCATCGAATACCGTTCATATCAACAATGCTCTATTCGATAGTCTTATAACCATAGGAGAAGCACAAAAACCCGGATCCGACGGTTATACATCGGGAATGCTTAATGAAACGGTAAAGGTAAGAGGATTCATAACAGGTCCTTCGAAATATTTTAATCCCACAACGACTTCAACCAGTTTTTACATACAGGATTCGACCGGCGGAATCGATGTTTTTTCACCCGGCGAAGCGGCATCTCTTGCCTATACACTCGGGAAAGAGATAATTGTAACCGGCGTAGTAACAGAATACAACGGCCTTACGGAATTAAAATACAATGACAGCACCAAAATCACTGTGATAAGTGATTCCGGAGCAATTATACAACCTGAACCTCTTCCTCTGTCAGCAGGCTTGAACGAACCTCGCGAAGGTATGTTATTGAAGGTTGAAAAGGGTATTGTTGCATCAACACCTTATCAATCGGGAACCGGTTATAACATGCAAATATGGAACGGACAGGCAATTATTGACGTAAGAATCAACAACTCAACCGGCATACCGGATGCAGCTATCTTTAAAAATCTTAAGAACGGTGATTATATTTCTATGGCCGGCATAGAGGGACAGTACGATAAAACTACGCCATATACAACCGGTTATCAACTAATGCCGAGATTTATCGAAGATCTTTCTCTGTACACACCGTCCGATACAACCACCGCAATGGGAATAAAGCTTTATCCTAATCCATTCAGACCGGATAACGGAGAAATGCTTAACATACAAATAACAGGTCCTCAAAATGGAAAATACGATCTTAAACTATATGATCTCAAAGGCAGATTGGTAAAAACATTTGCCGAAAATGCATCCTCCGGAAATACCGTCTATTGGTGGAACGGAAGAGACGAACATGATTCGTATCTCAACATCGGTGCTTACATTGTGGTTTATACACTAAAATTACCGGACGGTTCCAGAAAGAGAATCAATAAAGCTGTAGTAATCGGAACACAATTAAATTAAGGCAGGTGACAGATGAAACGGATAATATACTTAATACTGTTGATAATTCCTCTAACTGCTTACGGCGCTTTCGAGGGATTTTACATAGGTGTCAGAGGTGATGGGATGTCAAAAACCACTGTTGCACTTAACGGTGATATAACTTCATCCCTTATTAACCCGGCATCTTTTAACACGAATTACAATCGTTCCATTAACGTGGGATATAATAAGCTCTTCATGATGTACAATCATATCTACATGTCATACGGACAAAAGGTATCCTTCGGAAACATCGGTTTACTCTACATTGAAAGAGATATAACGGGAGATTTTACCGATTCTCTCAACAACCTGCTCTCTTCGGGAGTTCTTGAAAGTGAAAAAGGTATTGTTTTTACACACAACTTCCCTTTGAATGATTACATAAGAGCAGGTTACAACCTAAAACTCTACGATCTGTCCATGCAAAAATACGGAAATGCAACGGCAATATCTCTGGATGCCGGCATCATAGGAAACCTCTTTTCAACATTCAGAATCGGAGCGGCGATACATAACATAAACAGACCGATTTTCGGAAAAGTTATAGCATATTATGTACCAAGCAACCTCATTGTAGGCGTTTCTTACGAACCGTATAAGGGACTAGTCACTTCTCTCCAATTTGAGAAAGAGGAAGGATACGACACAAGGACAGAGCTCGGAATCGAGTATAAGGTAATCGATCCTTACCTTACGGTAAGATGCGGCGTAGCGAGCAATCCTATGGATTTCAGTGCCGGTATTACGATTAATGTGGGGAAATTCAATATCGAATATGCCTATTCGAGTCAAAGGGAAATAAACGACTCACATGAGGTTGGGATCTCCGTTAATTTTTAGGAGGTAGATTATGAGAAAGTTTATATACTATCTCCTTGTGGCTTTTTTGCTGCTGCCACTATCCGTTTTTGCGGAAAACAAAAAAGACATTAACAGTATCGCCTGTCCGACATTGAATTCTTTGATAAATAATCGGGTTGTGGCACAGAATATAATCGATTACAGGAACAGCTACGGTTATTTTGAAAGCATCTACGAACTCTGGAATATCAAGGGTATGGACAAACCAACATTCACTATCATAAAAGATAGTTTGACTTTGATTCCTCCGAAAGGTATATCCAGAAGAGAGCAAAAGATAGATTACTTGAAAACAAAACTCGCATCGGAGGACAGCCCCAGGGAAGGTGCAATTGACCTCTGGGAAAATCTCCTAATGTACCCCATGGACATAAATAAAGCATCTTACAGAGAAATCGCAAATATAGACAGAGTGAGTCCTGTTGATGCAGCAGCGATAATAAATCACAGAAAAAAATGGGGAACCTTCAGATATATAAGCAATTTAAGACATGTTGACTATCTGACTCATTACGGCTATATGAATCTAAGCGATTATATCAGGGTTGGTAAAGCAAGAAACATAAACAGTCTATACGGATATTTCAGGACATCTGTCAGTAGCGAAAATCAACTATCCTATTTCGATAGCAATATTTCAGCGGCAATTGCATCACTCAATTCGTTGGCGAAAGATCTCGAACCCCCTTTACCCGGTTCCACGAACACCTATTCTGCTTTACAAAATGCCGGGTGGACCGATGCCGAAATATTACACCATAGGGATGATATTATAACCACAAGCAATGAACTCGATAGTATTGTTATAAGACCCAACATTTCCGAGCGGCTAAAATTCGGTTACAAAGATAAGATAAACGGTGGTGCATCTTTCTTTAACAATAAGGGACAGAACGAATTGCTAAAGGGGTATGTCAGCGTTTCGAAAATAGGTATTTTGAAAAAACTCATTTTGGGAAATTACAGAGTAACGTTCAATAACGGATTACTTGTTGACAATACCGATGAAGAGAGAAGCAGAATATTGAGAAGAACAGACGGAATATTCGGTGACCTTACTTCCAATAAAGAGTTTATGTTCAAAGGCGCCGCAGGGCAATTGGATCTGTGGAATTTCAATGCTACGGGATTTTATTCCAATGCTTACAGAGATGCAATTCTCAATAGAGATTCTTCATTTAACTTTCTTAT
>JAACEC010000017.1 GCA_011682715.1 Pseudomonadota bacterium | reverse complement strand
ATATCTCTGTTCGAGGCGGGATAAATAACATCAATTCCCGTTCCGAGAACGGCCACGGTATTCCCTTTTCCGTTCAAAGCCCCCATGTGTGAATATCTGTCAATCCCGAGAGCCATTCCGCTAAAGACGACAATATTGTCCAGAGAAAGCCGTTTCCCAAACTCTTCCGCTATTTCCTTTCCATAATAGGAACACCTTCTGCTTCCTACGATCGCTATACCGGATTTTTTTAACAGGCTCACATTCCCTCTTGCATACAGTACAGGAGGAAACGGTTTATATCTCAATAATTTCTCGGGATAATCACTGTCCGTATAAGGAATTATTTTTATTCTTAACGATTCGATGCGTCTCAGAAGTTTTTCGTTGAATTCTTCGTTCTTAATATCCGATAAAATTTTTTCTCTTATTCCCAATTTTTTTGATACTTCTTCGATATCACACTGTTTTATTTCATCTAAACTGTCAAAATTTTCCATTAAAAGAAATATTTCTCTCTCCGTTACTTTCTTAACCGAAGAAATCAAAAGTATATCGCTATTTTCCATATATCAAGCTTTTAATATATTCCAGCAACTCGTCCAATCCTCGTTTTTCTTTAGCCGAAATAAAGAAATGCTTCTCTCCTATTTCCTTCAAATCTTCCATTTTTTCATCATTGCCCAACATGTCGATCTTATTGAATGCAATTACCCTCTTTTTGTTCATCATTTTTCTGTCGTATATGGATAGCTCTTTGAGCAATCTGTTGTATTCGCCAATGGGATCATCCTCGGTTATATCGATTATGAAGAGAAGAATAGACGTTCTCGATATGTGTCTCAAAAATTCGAAACCCAGCCCTTTCCCCTCATGTGCACCGTCGATTATTCCCGGGATATCGGCAAATGTAATTTTAATTTTATCATCGGTGTATATTCCGAGATTAGGAATTAATGTTGTAAACGGATACTTCGCTATCTTGGGATGAGCATCTGAAACAGCGCTTAAAAATGTGGATTTACCGGCATTCGGGTATCCGACAAGCCCTACATTCGCTATAAGCAGAAGTTCAAGTCGCAGTATCTTTTCTTCCTCCGGTTTACCTTCTTCCGCATAAAGGGGAACCTGCCTTACCGATGATTTGAAATGAGTATTTCCTCTTCCGCCTCTTCCTCCGTAAGCCGCTATGTGCTCCTCTCCGTGGTACAATATATCAAACAGCATCATGTTCATTTCATGGTCGAATATTCGTGTCCCGGGAGGAACTTTTATGTAGATCGACTCGCCGTTCTTTCCGTGCTTGTTATTCCCCATACCGTTACCACCGTTTTCGGCAATAAATTTTCTCATGTATTTAAAATCTCTCAGAGTAGACAAATTGTTGTCACCCACAATGATAACATCACCACCCTTACCGCCGTCTCCGCCATCCGGTCCGCCTTTCGGTATATATTTTTCCCGGTGAAGATGGATTGATCCGTCCCCGCCTTTGCCCGATACGACTCTTATTATCGCTTTATCGATAAATTTATTCAACTAACATCTCCAGCACTTTCTTGAACTTCTCCATTGCCCTCTTTATCTCATCCGTGGATACGGCATAACTTATCCTTATGTAATCGTCCATTCCAAAAGCCTTGCCCGGTGTAACGGCAACATTGCCGTTTTTCAACAAATAATTGCAGAATGAAAGCGAATCGTTCACACCTTTGTGTCCGTAGAATTTCGAAACGTTTATAAAGAAATAAAATGCACCTTCGGGACGGATATACGATACGCCTTCCAATTGGTCCAATTTCTCCATAATATACTTTCTTCGCTTATCGAATGTTGCAAGCATATTACCGAATTCTTCGTTTTTGTTCTTCAACGCTGCATAAGCGGCTGCTTGCCCGATTGACGAAGGACAGGATGTGGAGTGTCCCTGCAATTTCAGACAATTTTTGATGACAAATTCCGGGCCTGCGGCATAACCTATTCTCCAACCTGTCATTGCATACGATTTCGAAAAACCGTTTATAACAACCGTATTTTTCTTTATATCCTCTCCCAACGCCGCTATGGAATAGTGCTTCTTCCCGTCGTACAAAACCTTCTCGTAAATCTCGTCGGATACACACAGAAGATCATTTTCAACAATAACATCAGCCAATTCTTTCAATGTATCCTTGTAATATACCATTCCCGTCGGGTTGTTCGGTGTATTCAATATAATTGCTTTTGTCCTGTTCGATATGTTCTTTTTGAGTTTTTCGGCAGTAAGGATAAAACCATCTTCCTCGGTATCCACAATCACCGGTTTTCCTCCCGCCAGACGCACTATCTCGGGATAACTTACCCAGTAAGGTGAAGGAATAATAACTTCATCGTTATCATCAAGAATCGACTCCATAACATTATATATCGATTGCTTCGCACCCGTTGATACGATAATACTCGAAGGGCTGTAATCAAGTTCGTTTTCTTCCTTGAATTTTTTCACTATGAGTTCTCTTAGAGGCAAAATCCCCGCAGTCTCCGTGTAGTGCGTGAAACCTCTCTCTATTGCTTCGATTGCATAATCCCTGATGTACTTTGGGGTAATGAAATCCGGTTCACCTGCCGAGAGAATCATTATATCATCTCCGGCTTCTCTTCGGGCAAGAGCCTTACCTGTAATAACAAGGGTAATAGAAGGCTCCACTAATAATAACCTTTTTGCAGTGAAAATATCATGTTTCATTATTCTTCCTCTCGATTTCCATACCATTCAACGGTCATTCGTAACCCATCAACTATATCGCTCAGTTTAAAATTCTCGATTTTCGATAAGAGTTTCCTATTATCCATAACACTTCTCATAATCTCCCCTTTTCTTATATCTTCCAATTCATAGTCATACTCCCTGCCAATTTTGTCACATAGCATCTTGTATAATTCGAGGTTGGATGTTTTCTTGCTTGTCGAAATATTGACAGTCTCATTATCAGCTTTCAGCGATAAATAAAAAGCCGCTTTAGCCACATCCTTTACATATATATAATCCCTTTCCATTTTTCCGAAACCGTATATCTTCGATTTTTGTTTCTTCAAAATCTGATCGACGAAAATAGCAACAACGCCGGCTTCCCCTTTCGTACTCTGGAACGGTCCGTAAACATTGGATAAACGCATTATCACATAGGGAATCCTAAACCATTTGGAATAAACTCTAATATAATTCTCGGAACTCAATTTTGAAATTCCGTATGGGGATTCGGGATTTTCTTTTCTGTTTTCATCCGCCGGTTCATCGCACTCCCCGTACATTGCCCCGCCTGTAGATGTAAATATGATCTTTCCTTTCCCTGCCTTTTTCAAACCGTTCAAAATATTAAGTGTACCGACAGAGTTAACCGTCAAATCGTAAATCGGGTCTTCCAGAGATTTCCTTACATCGATCTGAGCTGCAAGATGAAATACGAAATCGGCATTTTGTTCTGCCAAAATATTCACTATCCCGCTGTCTGTGATGTCATAATTCAAGAACTCTATCCCTTCGGGGAGATTACCCTCATTACCTGTTGATAAATTATCTATAACGGTAACATCGTATCCCTTTTCGAGAAGAAACCTTGTTAAATTGGATCCGATAAACCCGGCACCACCGGTGACAATAGCTTTCATCTTTTACCTCTCAATTCGCTAAAATTACACAATTTTAATCCGTTTTTCATTAAAAGTTCTCTAAACCAATCTGATTTTAGTAGCTTCAATTGCATTTCCCTTTCCATAAAACCGCCGCAGCAAGCGTATCCCGGATGTGTCAAAAGTTCCGAAATGCCGTCTTTTATATTTTCCGTATTGCGCTTTACGAAATCAGCCGTATCCCCTCTTCCGAACAAGTCGATCAGTGCATCCGGCATTTTTACCCGTCTTGCCATATTATTTCTATGTAATTTCAAATACAATCTCAGTAATTTAAAAAGAATACTCCGATTATTAACATCCGTTACTTCCGGGTATCTCGTGGGAATGCCATATTTTATCGCTATCTCCATCTGTATTCTCCTCATTTCAGATGAAAGCCAAAATACATGACTGTGCGAATCGATATGCAATAAAGGCACTTCGGATTTCTTGAATAGTTCGATTTGACCATCAATTTCCTTGATTATTTCACCGGGTTTCATTAAATGTACCCTGAATATAAAATTTTTTAAGTTATAAAATCTCCCTCTTCTATTCACAAGAGATCTAACCTCGCTGATATCACTAACAGGATACCCCTCTGTAAGATTTACATGTAAGCCGTACGATGCATTGGGATGTTCTTTATAAAACTCCTTCAATTTTTCAGGGGAATAGTTCATATTCACAATTACGGAAACCGATGTTACAATTCCGGCATCAATGAGCTCTCCGATTCCTTCGTTTATTCTATCATTCAAGAACAGGTCGTCTGCATTAATTATTACTTTTTTCATTTTCTACCCGACTTTTCAAAGGGAAACATAATCCCTCCGATTAAACTTGTAAGAGCCGTAATTACGAGGTAAGTCAGCGAAAAGAGCAACGATATCTCTTTCGAAATCCCTATCCTGCCGAAAAAATAGACGTACGCCCCCTCCCTCACACCGAGAGCGTTTATGGATATGGGAATCATACTCAAAACGCTAATTATTGGTATATACACAAAAAAGAATATATAATTCATCTGAATGGCATACATCTTTGCTATCACAATATTTATCGTAATTATTGTCGTTTGCATTAACAGTGAAATTAAAAATGCCCAAAACATTTTCTTTTTATTATTTGCAAATTCGAAAAAAAGATTGTAAAAGGAAATGAGTTCCTTCCCGATATTTTTATATTTGATTTTAAGAACAAGCGGTTTGAATTTCATGAGAAATTTTTTATTGAACGACATTAGAAATACTATTATCATAATGACAAGCAGAACAGATGCATATAAAACGAGTTTCATCCCCATTTTCATATACCCGATAATCACTGCACCGATAAACGAGTAAAGAAACAACGCCGTAACCCCAATGAATCGTTCAACCAAAACGGAAGAAGCGACCTCCTTAATTCCGTGTTCTTTCATATATACAGTCCTCACCGTATCAAGCCCTATTGAGGAGGGTAAAAAATTGTTAAAGAAGAATCCAATTAGGTAAACCCTGTAAAGTTTCCATATCCCCGCATTGACACTATGTGTTTTAAGCAATATTTTCCACCTCAATGCATTAAAATAAATTAAAAGAAGAGTCAGTAAGAATGAGACCGCAAGCCAAAAATAATTAATCGTCCTTATGTGTCGGATGATGGGGGCGAAATTTATCCGCCTTAAAATAATGTACATTAAAAGAAAAGCTATGAGAAATCTTAAAATATTGAGAGAAATACTCCTGATTTTACCTACCATACTCCAATCTCTCTATGAGAAAATCCGGTAGTTCCATTTCTCTCATCATATCCTGAGTTTTATATATATCATATTTTAGACGTTCGATTTCAAGGGTATTTTTGTCTCTGTCCAACACTACGTATGATAATCTGTTATCACCGTCTCTCGGTTGCCCTATACTACCTGCATTGACTAAATATTTGGCATTTGGTTTTATTTCAACCTTTTCTTTATACAATTCTATCTCATTGCCTATGAGTTCCGCTATGAAGGGAACGTGTGAATGCCCTATAAAGGTCATTTTATATTTTTGTCCTTTTAACGTATAATAGATACGACTTTTGCTCATAATATATTCCCAGCTGTCGGGAGAATACGGATTTGCATGCACGAAATAGAAATCATCATATTCTGCCGTCAAAGGCAAATTGCAAACATATTCCGCCATTGAATCGGGTATAATTTCTCTGCATATATTTATTACCTTTCTCGCATATTCATTGAAATAATTCAGATCCTTATCGCTGCAAAGGGCACTGTCATGATTCCCCTTCACGGAAATATCAGCATTTTTTTTTACCCAATCGATACACTCTACGGGATTTGGTCCGTATCCGATTATATCCCCGAGGGATATAATCATGCCATATTCCCCAAAATTTTTCACAGCCGTTTTTAAAGCTGTAAAATTAGCATGAATATCAGAGAGAATAATAACTTTCATTGCTCAGTGTTATATTCGCCTTTGGCTACTTTGTCAAGTATCCCGTTTACAAATTTACCTGCATCATCAGTGGAGTATTTTTTTGCTATTTCAATATACTCGTTCATTGTAACTTTGGGTGGAATATCCGGGAAATATAGCAGTTCGGCAATTCCCAGCCTTATGATATTCTTATCGATATATGTCATTCGCTCCAGCCGCCAGTTAATCGTTACACTTTCGATAACTTTGTCGATATAATCAGCATTTTCTACAGTTTTTTTTACGATTCTTTGCATGAAAGCGTATACTTCCGAGCTCGAATCTCTGCTCTTTATATCGGCCAATATGTCATCCACGGAATCCTTTATCAAATCGAATCGGTACAAAGCTTCCAATGCCAGTTCTCTGGCTTTTCTTCTGGCCCCCATACTTAGCCGTTAATTTTTTTTATCAGGTCAGCCATTTCTATGGCAGTCATTGCGGCATCAAATCCTCGATTGCCCATTTTTGTTCCTGCTCTGTCTATTGCTTGCTCTACCGTATCCGCAGTTATAATACCGTATGTCACGGGAATGGATGATTCGCCTGCAACACGGGCAATACCTTTGGAAACTTCGGCGGAAAGATAATCGAAATGAGAAGTCTCTCCTCTAATCACGGCACCAAGGCATATTACCGCATCGTATTTACCGCTTTTTGCCGCTATACTTGCGATTTGCGGTATTTCAAACGATCCGGGAACACGAATAATCGAAACATTTTTCTTGTCCCCCTCATGTCTTACGATACAATCCATAGCACCGTCAATGAGTCTTTCCGTAATAAAACTGTTGAATCTCGAGCTTATAACTGCAAATCTCAAAACTTTTGCATTGAGTTTTCCTTCTATGTCCATATCTCCTCCTAAACATTTTTCAAATAGTGACCTAATTTTTCCTTTTTTGTTTTTAAGTAATGATAATTTATCTCATTTGGGCAGATCTCTATAGAAACCCTTTCCGCAACTTTCAAACCGTACCCTTCGAGTCCTATGATCTTTTTGGGATTGTTTGTCAGCAGTCTGATAGAGGAAAGACCGAGATCCACCAATATTTGCGCTCCGATTCCATAATCTCTCATATCCGCCGGAAAACCCAGTTTTTCATTAGCCTCCACCGTATCAAACCCTTCATCCTGTAAATGATAAGCTTTAATCTTATTTGTAAGCCCTATTCCTCTTCCCTCCTGACGCATATAAACAAGAACACCGAGCCCTTCTTTTTCAATCATCTCCATAGATGAGTGAAGCTGATCACCACAATCGCATTTTAAGCTCCCCAAAATATCACCGGTTAAACACTCGGAATGAACTCTGACCAAAACATTTTCCTTCCCTTTCACATCCCCTTTTACAAGTGCAACATGCTCCTTCTCATCAACGGAGTTTGAATAGACAATGATGTGAAAATTCCCGTATTTTGTAGGTAATTCCGCTTCGGCTTCCCTCTTCACGAGTTTTGTTCTCTTTAATCTGTATTCTATAAGCGATTGAATGCTGATTATTTTTACATTGAATTTCCCCGCTATCTCCATCAATTTCGGCAATCTTGCCATATTACCGTCATCATCCATAATCTCGCAGATCACACCGGCAGGTTTCATTCCCGCCAGATTTGTGAGGTCCACAATAGCCTCGGTATGCCCGGCACGTCTCAGGACTCCGCCTCTTTCCGCCATCAGAGGGAATACATGTCCCGGTTGGGCAAGATCTTCAGGTTTCGTGTTTTTATCAATAGCAACCTTAATCGTATGAGCCCTATCAAATGTGGAGATACCCGTAGTAGTCCCCTGCTTAGCATCTATACTGACCGTGAAAGCAGTACCCAACTTTGATGTGTTATTCTCCACCATCGGTTTCAATCCCAGTTCGCTAAGTTTCTCCTCCGTCATGGATAGACAAATCAGCCCTCTTCCCTCTTTAGTTAGAAAATTTATCTTTTCAGGCGTTACAAGCTCTGCTGCCATTGCAAAATCCCCCTCGTTTTCACGATTCTCGTCATCAACAATGATGACGAATTCTCCTCTTTTTATAGCTTCTATCCCCTCTTCAATAGTATTAAATTTATACATTACTACCTCTTTATAAAATTTTCTACATATTTTCCGATAATATCCAACTCAACATTCACAATTTCGCCTGTCTTCAATGTTGCCAGATTCGTCCTTTTCTGCGTTTCGGGAATCAGTGAAACAGAAAATGATGATAGGTCAATATCTTTAACAGTAAGACTCACACCGTTCACCGCCACAGAACCTTTTTTGACAACGTATTTTCTTTGCTCCGAGGGTAATTTGAGCTTGATAACTTTGGCATATCCTTCTTTCGTAACGGCAATAACCCGCGTAGTTAAATCCACATGACCGTACACGAGATGTCCGTCCAAACTGTCTCCTATTATTAGTGATTTCTCCAAATTCACCTTTTTCCCCTTCAGCTTGTTTCCCTGCTTCAATATCGTCTTTTCGACAGTCTCTCTCATGGCAAATACCTTAAACTTATTTGAACCTATGTCCGTCACAGTAAGACACGCTCCGTCCACGGCAATACTGTCCCCTTTCCTAACCCCTTTGAGAAAGTCATTCCCTGCGGCAATATCAATATACATTCCCTTGCCTTCGATTTTTACAGAATCGATTACTCCAAAACTTTCGATTAATCCTGTGAACATATCGTTCCCTGAATGAAGAAGTCATCATCAAATTTTTCCCATTTCTCGATATCAACTTTTAGCGGGTCATTCACGTACTTAGGTGTGATTTTACCGAATGCCGGAATCCCCTTTCCGAAAATTTTCGGGGCATAAAAAAGAGCCAACCGGTCAACATAATTTTGATCGATGAACTGTGAAAATACGGAAGCACCACCCTCGACCAATACACTCTGTATTTTCATTTCATAGAAAGTGTTGGCTAAAAGTTTTATTGATACATTTTCACTCTTTTTATTGACAAAGACCTTCGCATCCAAAGTTTTCAGATGTTTTATCTTTTCACTGTTGGCATTTTTTCCACAAAAAATCAGCGTATTGCCTCCTGTTTTGAAAACATTGGAATCTCCCGGGATATCGAGATTTTTGGAAACGATTATCTTATAAAACGGACGCTTTTTATCATAACCCCTGACATTCAAATGAGGATTATCATGACGAACCGTTTGAGCTCCCACAAGAACCGCATCGTTAATGAAGCGTAAATACATAGCATATTCACGAGATTTCTCGTTTGTAATCCAATTACTGTCACCTCTTAAGTCTGCCAGCTTTCCGTCAAGTGTCATAGCGGCTTTTAGCGTAAAGAAGGAACGTTTCTTTGTCATAAAGTTATTATAAAAAATATTTAATCTCTTTGCTTCTTCTTCCAAAACACCGATTTTCACCTCGATTCCGGCGTTTTTCATCTTCTTAATCCCTTTACCGTTTACTTGCGGATTCGGATCTTTTTGTGCAATTACAACCCTTTTGAATTTTTCTTCAATTATTCGATCGGCACACGGTGGAGTATTACCGTAAACCGTGCAAGGTTCGAGATTCACATACAGTGTAGCCCCTTCAACGGATTCTTTCGCATCATTAATAGCATTTATCTCCGCATGATTCTTACCGTATTCTTCGTGACAACCCTTGCCTATCACTTTACCGTCTTTTATAATAACGGCTCCTACAAGCGGATTGGGGGACACATTTCCCTGTCCCTTCATTGCGAGGTCCAGTGCCATTTGCATATAGTGTTTATCCATAAAAAACTCCTTTAAAAAAACCCCTCTCCGGGGGTTTAATACTCTTCTCCCATCCAGACTTTAACTGTCGGTTCCGGAATCCCACCGGATCGTGGCTTACACCTTGCGGACTTTACCGCCGGTTTGGAATTCCACCAAACCCCGAAGAGCTAAATAATTATAATGAATATTGTTCAAAAGTCAATAAGAAACAGCTCTCTTTTTTAATAAGTTCGTTATTTATTTTTTCTTCAAATACCCATCTATTGATTTTGCAGCTCTTTTGCCCGCTCCCATAGCGGAAATAACGGTTGCCGCTCCTGTTACTATGTCTCCGCCCGCCCAAACCTTATCCTTTTTCATTTTACCGGTTTCCAGGTCTGCGACGATATACCCTCTCTTGTTCAATTCAAGGTCAGGAGTCGTATCAAACAGTAAGGGATTGGGACCCGCCCCTATGGCTACAATAACCATATCGAATTCCATCATGAAATTTGAACCTTCTATGGGGATAGGTCGTCTTCTACCGGAGCTGTCCAGTTCGCCCAACTCCATTTTTATGCATTCAGCACCTGTTACCATTCCGTTTTTATCCCCCGTATATTTGATGGGTGCAGTTAAAAATTTGAAATTCACTCCTTCCTGCATAGCATGACGGACCTCTTCTATTCTCGCCGGCAACTCTTTCTCACTTCTCCTGTAAAGTATTGTAACACTGTCCGCCCCCATTCTCAGTGAGGTTCTGGCACAGTCCATGACAACGTTACCGCCGCCAATTACGGCAACTTTCTTCCCCCTCGGTGCAGGGGTATCATAATCAGGAAATTTATATGCTTTCATCAAATTTATTCTTGTTAAGTACTCATTGGCACTGTAAACATTCCCCAGGTTTTCCCCTTCTATTCCCATGAATTTGGGTAAACCGGCTCCGACCCCCACAAACACGGCATCGTATCCTTTCTCGTTTAGCAGTTCGTCTACGGTATACAATTTCCCGACTACGACATCGAATTTGATTTTCACACCGAGGTTTTTAAGGTAGTTTACCTCGCTTTTAACGATATCCTTAGGTAGTCTGAATTCGGGAATTCCGTATGTTAAAACACCTCCCGCTTCATGCAAGGATTCGAATATCGTCACCGAATGCCCCATCTTTACAAGGTCGGCTGCAGCCGTTAAACCGGCAGGTCCCGAACCTATAACCGCAACCTTTTTCCCGGAGGCAGGCTTTTTCTCAGGTACCTCAACGGCATTTATGTTTCTTTCGTAATCGGCTACAAACCTTTCCAATGCCCCTATTGCAACGGGTTTATCCATTGCTCCGACCACACACATCGCTTCGCACTGATCCTCCTGAGGGCAAACTCTGCCCGTTATGGCAGGAAGCGAATTACTTTCCTTGATTTTTCGTGAAGCATCGACATACTTTCCATCTCTGATTAATTTAATAAATGCAGGGATATCTATCTCTACAGGGCAACCTTCAA
>JAACEC010000134.1 GCA_011682715.1 Pseudomonadota bacterium | reverse complement strand
TAAAAATAGTGTTAAAATCATTTGTTTTAAATTATTTTCCGAAAAAGGCTACAAAGAGGTGAAATTATGAGAGAAATGAATGTATCCGAGTTGATAAATGCGGTAAAGAAGCTTGTAATGGACGCAAACTATTATATCCCAGATGATATTCGAAAGTCACTCAAGAAAGCTTACGAAGAGGAGACATTCAAGTCGGCGAAAAGCATACTGCAGATGGTACTCAAAAATCATGAAATTTCGAGGGAAAAAAAGATGCCTTTATGTCAGGATACGGGAGTTGCCGTATTTTTTGTTGATATTGGGCAGGATGTTCATTTTGTAGGGGGTGGTTTTGAAGATGCCATAAACGAAGGGGTGAGACAAGGATATATAGAAGGATATCTGAGAAAATCTCTTGTAAATGATCCGGTGATTCATAGGGTTAATACAAAAGATAACACACCTGCCATAATTTATCCGAGGATAATTCCCGGCGATAAGGTAAAGATAATAGCAGCCCCTAAAGGGGGAGGTGCTGAGAATATGAGTGAGGTAAAAATGATGAAAGCTGCTGATGGAATAGAAGGGGTTATGGATTTTGTCGTTGAAAGGGTTAGAAAATCCGGCGGGAATCCGTGTCCTCCCGTTATTGTCGGTGTCGGTATAGGCGGCGATTTTGAAATGTCCGCACTTCTTGCAAAAAAAGCGCTATTCAGGCATATGGGAGAGAGGAACAGCGATCCTGAGTATGCGGAAATCGAGAAGGAATTATTGAAAAGAATAAATGCACTTGGTATAGGTCCTATGGGACTCGGCGGAAGGACAACGGCACTTGAAGTATTTATAGATTATATGCCATGTCATATAGCTTCTATGCCGGTTGCGGTTAATTTAAACTGTCATGCAACGAGACATAAAGAGATTATATTGTAGGAGGTAAAAATGGCAGAATACAGGTTGGAAACACCGCTAAAAGACGAAGATGTCGAAAAGTTAGAAATAGGCGATACCGTATATTTGAGCGGAGTCATATATACGGCAAGGGATGCCGCTCATAAAAGATTGGTGGATTTGATTAAAAAGGGAAAGGTATTACCATTTGATATTAAAGGAGCCGTGATATACTATGTCGGCCCCGCTCCTGCAAAACCCGGTCATCCTATAGGTTCAGCTGGGCCTACAACGAGTTATCGTATGGACCCTTATGCTCCTATTTTGTTGGATCACGGTTTAAAGGGTATGATAGGGAAGGGACCGCGAAGCAAAGAAGTGATAGATGCTATGGTTAAGAATAAAGCCGTATATTTTGCTGCAACAGGTGGTGCGGCAGCGCTTATAGCTTCGTCCGTAATCAGTGCTGAAGTGATTGCATACGAGGATCTCGGAACGGAAGCGATTAGAAAGCTCATAGTCAAAGATTTCCCCTGTATAGTCGCAAACGACATACATGGCGATGATATGTACAAAAAAGGCGTAGAAAAGTTTCTCGCAAGGAACAAAGCCTGATTTATGAAATGCAAAACTTTTCATCGAACTATGCTCCAACGGTTCGAATCATATTTAGTCTATTTTTTTGTGATAAGTTGTTTGTCCGAATACGAAAATCAAGTCGGTTTGAATATACAATACCATTTTATCAAATAATGGAGTAATATTTATGTATGAGAAGAAGAACAAACAGAGGATTGGCGTTTACGTATGCCATTGCGGTGGCAACATTTCCGAAGTTGTCGATGTGAAAAATGTCCGGGATGGAACGGGAAAACATAATAAATGGGTACAGAAGGCAGGAGAGCTCACATTAAAACATCTTGAAAAGTATGTTTCCATATTGAAGTGCGAAAAGATAGAAACTATGAGAAAAGCACATATTCTTTTCTCCGACTACAGAAAGGAAAAGGTTCTCGAAAGGAAAATAGATTTAATGTATTAAGGAGATGATAAAATGAAAGAGCGAGATATTAAGAAGTTGCTTACAAAGGCTGAAAAACCTTCAAAAGATGCATTAAAAATGCATCCCTATTACAGAGGGAAAATTCAGGTGAGTATAAAAGCACCGGTCAGAGATGTTTCGGATTTTGCCATTTGGTACACACCGGGTGTGGCGGCGCCATGTAAAGAGATAAAAGAAAATCCTTTAAAGGTTTACGAGTATACAAATAAAGGGAATTTCGTCGCTATTGTAAGTGACGGAACAAGGGTGCTCGGACTCGGCGACATAGGACCGGAGGCCGGACTTCCCGTAATGGAAGGAAAAGCGATGATATTCAAGTACCTTGGCGGCGTTGATGCATTTCCCGTGATGATAAAAGAAAAAGACCCCGATAAATTTATTGAGATAGTAAAAGCATTGGAACCGACGTTCGGTGGAATTAATCTTGAAGATATTTCAAGCCCGAAATGTTTCTACATTCTAAAACGTTTGAAAGATGAAATGAATATCCCCGTTTGGCATGACGACCAGCAGGGTACGGCTACCGTAACACTTGCCGGACTGATAAACGCACTAAAATTGGTCGGGAAGAAGATCGGTGATGTAAAAGTTACCATGGTCGGTGTGGGAGCGGCTAATATATCCATCGAGAGAATTATCGTAAGAGGCGGAGTCGATCCGCAGAATATTTTAATGGTGGACAGTAAAGGTATCTTGAACAGAGACAGAGATGATATTGACAGAGAGAAGAAGAAAGAAAAATGGCATATTTGTGAAACGACTAACGGTGAAAATAAAAAAGGCAGTATACCCGAAGCACTTGAAGGTGCCGATGTTTTGATTGCTCTATCAAAATCCGGTCCCGGTACGATAAAGAAAGAATGGGTTTCGAAAATGGCTAAAGATGCCATCGTTTTCACATGTGCAAATCCCGTTCCGGAAATTTGGCCGTGGGAAGCGAAAGAAGCGGGAGCAAAGATCATTGCAACGGGAAGAAGCGATTTCCCCAATCAGGTGAACAATTCACTGGGATTTCCCGCCATATTCAGGGGCGTACTTGATGTGTGGGCGACAACCGTTACTGACAATATGTGTATTGCCGCAGCCGAATCATTGGCAAAAACAGCGGAAAAAAGGGGATTGCATGACGATTACATCATCCCCACCATGGATGATAAGGAAGCGTATATCGAAGAAGCGGTGGCTTGCGGTCTGCAGGCGATAAAAGAAGGAACCGCGCGCCATCACCTTTCAGAAGAGGAACTCAGAAAGAGTGCAAAGGAAAAGATAGAGTATTCGTTCAACATGTCAAAATTACTGATGGAGAAAAACGTTATACCCGAATATAAGGAGTAGGCTCCATTTCTCATTTGGAATAAAATTATAAATGACTGAAGAGTCTTTTCAAAATCTCGGGAATTTTCTGAGAAAGTTTTGCAACAGGGATTTGATTTTTCCTTAAAAGTTCAAGGAAATAGGGGGCAGCACCCGTTATTTGGTTAATATAATGAACAATATTTGATAAGAGGGTACAATGCCACGGATAGCGAGAGTTGTAATACCTAATATTGCTCATTATATAATGCGGAGAAATAATTACCGGCAAATAGTTTTTCATAGTGACACGGATAGGGAATATATCAAAGTAGTATAGTGATAAATATCGTCTTAGGTTTTGGACTTATTGTTTGGTGGGCAAACATGTTCGTTTTATAGTCATTTCTCGGGAAGAAGACTCAATGGTGAGGGAATTTAATCAAACTCATATGAGGTATTCGCAGTATATCAAT
>JAACEC010000016.1 GCA_011682715.1 Pseudomonadota bacterium | reverse complement strand
GTTGAAAGTAAAAGAAAAGGGAATAAAGTGATTGTTGTGGTTTCGGCAATGGGGGATACTACGAATCGTCTGTATAAACAGGCATATAAAATCAGTAATGAACCGCCTAAAAGGGAACTCGACATGCTTGTGACCGCAGGAGAGAGGATTTCCATGGCGATGCTGTCAATTGCCATTCAAAAGCGAGGAGAAGATTCCATATCATTTACCGGTTCACAAGTTGGTGTGATTACCGACAATCAACACACAAATGCGCATATCCTCAATGTTCTCGGAGATCGTGTGAGAGTAGAATTGGGAAAGGATAGGATTGTAATAGCGGCAGGTTTCCAGGGAGTAAGTTTAAATAAAGAGGTAACAACACTTGGAAGGGGTGGGTCGGATACATCCGCTGTTGCTATTGCAGCAGCGCTTAATGCTGATATTTGCGAAATGTACAAAGATGTGGATGGTATATATTCAATTCCACCGAAGTATTCTATGAAGCCCAAATTAATAGATGAGATAGAATATCCCGAAGCGATTACTATGGCAAAATATGGTGCGGATGTGGTACATTATAGAGCATGCGAAATAGCGGCGAAATTTTCGTTACCTATAAGGGTAAAATCGTTAAATTCTCAAACGGGAGGGACATTGATAAAGGATAAGGCAAATATTGAAAGCGGATTTGTAAAATCAGTGATTGTAAAAAATAATACGGCTTATATCAGGTTTGGAGATAACGGAAGTCATGGTAACAGAAAAAAATTCTTTAGACTGCTGAAATCATTCCCCGTAGAGTTGCTGCATATATCCGATGTAAAAAAAGAAAGCGGTTTTGACGAGTTCGTTTTGTTATCATATTATGATAAAAAGGATATTGAAAACTTCGGTAAAGAATTGGTTAAGAATACCCGCGCTAATGTAAAGATTAACGGTATTAAAACAGTGTCACTAATCGGGGCCGGTATAATGAATAAGATGGATATAATAAATGCTACCTACGAAATAATCGGGAAAGAGAAGGGCAACACACTGTATTGTTTTTCGGGTGATATGAATATAACATTTGTTTTGGGGAACGGTAAAATAGATGGCTTGGTAAAGAGATTAGCTAAAAAATTCGGATTGGAGAACAATGAGACGCATTAATCTGGCAATAGTAGGAGCTACGGGACTTGTTGGTCAAGAAGTCTTAAAGATTCTTAAAGAGAGGGATATTCCCGTTAACAGGTTAAAGCTTGCTGCATCCGACAGGTCATTAGGAAAAGAGGTGATTTTTAAAGATGTCCGTTATAGAGTTGTGGAAATAGACAAATCATTATTCGAAGGAATGGATTTTGCTATATTCTCTGCTGGGAAAGGAATATCTTTACAATATGCTTCTATAGCAGCGAAAGTCGGAACCGTTGTCATTGACAATTCCAACGCTTTTAGAATGGATAGATCTGTTCCTCTTGTCATTCCAGAAATAAATCCGCAGGATTTAAAAAATCACGATAATATTATAGCTAATCCCAACTGCTCTACCATAGGGATGTTGATGCCGTTGTTTCCGATTTACAAAAGATATGGAATAGAAACCATAGTAGTATCAACTTATCAAGCCATGTCAGGGGCAGGGAAAGATTTTCTTGATAAGTACGAGAGGGAGAGCAGAGGAGAAATTAAAGACAATTATCCGATATATGACAATGTTATTCCTCAAATAGACCTTTTTGAAAAAAACGGTTATACTGTAGAAGAGATGAAAATGTTAAGAGAAACGCGAAAGATACTCCATGACAAATCAATTAAAGTGGATGCGACTTGCGTTAGGGTCCCTGTTGTAAGAGCACACGGTGAATCTTGTTTTATAAAGCTAAAAAGGAAATTTGAAATCCCTGACATAAGAACGATGTTGAATGAGGTCCCAGGTGTAAAGGTAGTTGACAATATAGAAAATCTAAAGTATCCTACTCCTTCTTCGGTAAGCGGAAGGGATGATGTTTATGTGGGAAGGATCAGGAGGTCGAATATTGATGATATGGCACTTGATATGTGGATCGTAAGCGATAACCTGAGAAAAGGCGCTGCTTTGAATGCGGTACAGATACTTGAGGGGTTACTATGAATGTTCTGGTATTACTAATATTCTTGTTTCCCGGTTTTACGGGACAATATTCTCCTTACAATGTAAAGGTGTTGCCGGGAGTGAAAGGGAACAAAGAGGGATATTACGTTAGAGTAAGTTCCGATAGGGAAGAATTTATTTCAAGAAAACAGGGAAACAGAATGTTCTCTGTGGCAGAATACAGAATAATGATTTTTAGAGGGAAGGATTTTCTGGGGGGAAATATCTATGTCGACACGTTGGATAATGAGAAAGGGAATTTTTCAAAGACGATATTTTTCCCTTCCAAATTTGATAGTGTAAACATGGAGGTAGACATTAAAGACAGGTTATCCGGCAAAGTATTAAAATTTAAGAAATTCGTTACAAAAGGGTATAAGGGCGATGGAAATGTCAAAGTTTATCCTCCCATATTATTTAATAATAATGAAATCTCCTCTGATTATAAAACAGCGAAGAAATTAAGAATTGCTATATTCAATGGAAAAGGTAAAAGATACAATTACCGTATTGATCTTGTTGGAGATACTATTTTGGTCGACAAAAGCGGTACTTTGGACAGCGGGTATAATTTTATTGAAATTGAATTGAATAAGAATACAATTAATTTATCAAAGGAAATAAAGGTATCAATTCTGGACAGTGCTAATTTTGCCGTATCTTTTCCCCTTAGTGTGGTTGATACTGAAGAAATAGAAACCTATATGGAGAGGGTCAATGAATTGGTGTATATATCGACTCCGTCTGAGATAAGAAAGTTGAAGAATGCTCCCGAGTCGAAAAGAGATTCCTTATGGAGTGTATTTTGGAAAAAACGGGATCCGGTACCTACGACCGAGAAAAATGAGGCGGAGATAGAGTACTTCAAAAGAGTAGAATATGCGAATAAAAAATTTACTTCCTATAAACCGGGATGGAAGACCGACAGAGGTATGATATATATAAAATACGGTCCTCCTGACGACATCGAGAGTTTTCCGTATAACATTGATTCGGAACCGTACGAAATTTGGTACTATAGCGAATTGCATAAACGTTTTGTTTTTGTTGACAAATATGGTTGGGGTGATTATCAATTGGTATATTAAGGAGTAGATATGGAGATATATTCGGATTATCTTGTTATAGGCAGTGGTGTAGCAGGTTTGATATTTTCGATAAAAGCTTCCAAATACGGGAAAGTATCGATCATAACAAAGAAATCGAAAAGTGATGCAAATACAAATTATGCTCAAGGTGGAATTGCCACCGTTTTTGACGAACATGACAGTTTTGAAATGCACATAAAGGATACATTGAGAACAGGATGCGAGCTGAGTCACGAAGATATCGTGAATATGGTAATTAGAAACGGTCCGAGGGTTGTTCAGGAACTGTTGAGTTACGGTGTCAGGTTTACTGAAGAGAACGGAAAGCTCGAACTGGGAAGAGAAGGGGGACATTCAAAAAACAGAATTGTCCATGCAAAAGATCTTACCGGATTTGAAATAGAGCAAAAATTGCTTGAAAAGATACGGAATAATCCTAATATTGATATGATTGAGAACCAGATGGCACTGGATCTTATTTTGAACGATGGGGGAAGATGTATAGGAGTGAAATCATTGGACAGAGAAAATTATACCATAAATCATTACATTGCCAAATTTGTTCTGTTGGCAACCGGAGGTGCTTCAAGAATTTATAAGTTTACAACAAACCCTGTAATCGCTACCGGTGATGGTATTGCCATGGCATATCTGGCGGGAGCATCGGTGGGCAACATGGAATTTGTTCAATTTCACCCGACAAGTTTATACGAAAAGGTGCAAATTGAAGAAAAATCATTTTTGATTTCCGAAGCCGTTCGAGGAGCCGGTGCGGTACTAAAGACACCTGACGGCGTTGAATTTATGGATAAATACCACGAATTAAAGAGTCTTGCACCGAGAGATATAGTTGCAAGGGCCATAGATAATGAAACGAAGAAGCATGGTTATGGCTATGTTTATCTCGATTTGTCGTCAATGCCGGAAGAAAAGATAAAAAGAAAGTTTCCCAATATTCTCGATGCTTGTGTAAAAAGAGGGATATACCCGCCGAAAGACATGATTCCCGTTATACCTGCAGCGCACTATTTTTGTGGTGGAGTCAAGACCGATCAATTGGGTTTGACCGATATAGAAGGACTTTATGCTGCCGGAGAGGTAGCATTTACGGGATTACACGGAGCTAATAGGCTGGCAAGCAACTCGTTGCTGGAGGCATTAGTTTTTTCCGAAAACGCTTTCAAAGATACATTGGATAAACTTGATATAAAGGTAAAATTTAATTATAATAGAGAAGAGGAAAAGAAGTTAAATTTTATTGACATTGATTTTTTTGATGGTGATAGGAATAAGATAAGGAGCACAATGTGGGACTTTGTTGGAATTGTAAGAAATGATAATCGTTTGAAGATTGCACGTGATATCATAGAAAACCTCAATGAAAAAATTGAAAAAATGATAGAGAAGGGTAAATTCAGCAGCACATTATTTGAGATGCGAAATATGGGAATTGTAGCTTCGCTTGTTATCGAATCTTCTTTGATTAGGAAAGAATCGAGGGGCTTAAATTATAATGAGGATTACCCGGAAGAAAAGGATGAATTTAAACATGATACAATTTTAAAAAGGAGGATAACATGAAAAACAGACTGGAATTAACTGCAAGACATTTTGACTTAACAGATAACATAAAAGATTTCGTGGAGAAGAAAGTGAACAAGCTTGATAATCATAAGGACTATATAATAAATATGAGAATGATCCTTGATCAGGAAAAGAACAGAAACCATGTGGAATTTATGGTAAAAACGAAGGATACGACATTCTCAAGCAAAGATGAAGGTTACGACCTTTACATGGCTATAGATAGTGTAGTGGATAAGATGTTAATACAATTAAAAAAACGTCTTGATCAATTTGAGACAAAGAAAAAAGCAAAATAATATGCCTGAATCAATAATTCATAAGGAAATATCCGTTTTACAGTTTTATAATAACAAAAAAGGCGATTTCGGTTTTGAATGCATTACGAAAGATGCGGGATTTGACAATAAAATAGTTTCTCCCGATCTTAACAGACCCGGTTTGATACTTACCGGATTTAAGAATTATTTTCTATATCAACGAATACAGGTTTTGGGACAGACAGAATATTCCTATTTAAATACTTTGTCCGTAAGTAAACGGAGGAAAGCCATCAGGGATCTATTTTCATTTAAAATCCCGCTGGTAATTATTACAAAGGGATTGGATTATGATCCATATCTCGTTAAAGTCGCAAAGAAAAATAAGATTCCGGTGTTCAGGACGAAAGAGATTACAACGAATTTAATACACAAGGTATCTTCATATCTAAGTGCTCAATTAGCTCCCGAGGTAGTTTTACACGGATCTCTAATAGATGTTTACGGTATTGGTGTATTAATAAGAGGGGAGAGCGGTATAGGTAAAAGTGAACTTGCTCTTGACCTCGTTGAGAGAGGGCATAGAATGGTAGCTGATGACATCGTTTCTATACGGAGACGGACATCGGAAATTTTAATGGGGTCAGGGCTTGAAGATAGAGAATCGTTGCAACACTTCATGGAAATCAGAGGAATAGGAATCATTGATTTGGCGAAAATCTTTGGTATTCGAGGAATTCGTTTGCACAAAAGAGTGGAACTGCAAGTGGACTTGGTTAAGTGGAGAGAAGGTATCAATTACGAGCGAATAGGGATGAACCAACGTATGGTAGATATCTTAGGGGTTAAAATACCGAAGATAGAAATTCCGCTTGTTCCAGGGAAAAATGTATCCGTAATAGTGGAAGTGGTGGCTTTAAACCATCAATTGAAACTAATTGGTGTTGATGCCGCACAGATATTTGACAGGAAATTAATAGAGTTGATGAAAAAGGAAGGCAGAAAACTTGCAAGTCTTGACGAAGATATGGAATAAAAGCAGACTTTATGTTTTAATCTTGGCTTTAATAATATTTTTTATTATTACTTATCAATTTTATAAGATGGATCAAAAAAAAGAAAAATTAATTGATAAGGAGTATATCTCTTTTTTGAGTTCTCAGATAAAGGGAAATATTAATGACAAATTGCAGATATCATCGACAGTTTTAAAGTATATTGTGAGTTTGCAATACTTTAAAGAGATTGCCGTTTATGATTCTTCCGGTAAAGAGCTGTTTTCCATGACAAAGGGGAGTATAGGATCGGATACAACTATCATAGAAAAACTAATTGCAAATCCTTCCGATAAAGATTCGCTCTTGTTTACCGGGAATATGTACATTAAAGTAATTCAGATCAAAAGTGTATTGAATAATACTCCTATAGGTGAAGTGGTACTTGTTATTATACCGCATTTTAAAGAAAACTATCTTATGTTTATCAAGAGGCAGTTATACCTAATAGGAGGGTTCATATTACTTTTCTTAATAATTTTTATAAAGTTTCCGGACAGACAGAAATTTGCCATTGAACAATTGAGTCAGGAGGGCAAAAGGGAAAACGAACTGGTTGAGATATTAAAAGGAGGAGAAAAGAAAACTTACGAAGAATGTGAAGTGAAACGGGAAGTCGATGGCAAAGGGAAGCTTCCGAAGATAAAGAAAGATATAATCGAAAAACTTGAAGAGATAATTTCGGCAATGGAAAAAAACGAACGAACCGAAAATATGGAGTATAATATCGGTTTGAAGGATAGCATGGAAAACTTAAATAATGATTTCAAACTATTCGAGAGCAATGTTATTCACCTCGAGCAAGAAGACGCTGCGATATCCGAACAGGGCAAACGGTTTATTTTAAAATTAAAAGGGGAACTCAGCAAAATTGAGTACTTTGCCAACAGGCTAAGGATACTTTCTTATAATGCAATGATTTTAGCCAATTCTTCGGAAAGTGAGGGAGAGGGCTTCAAAGTCGTCGCCGATGAGATGGCTAATCTGTCCGACAGAATATTTCAATTTCAGAATGGTATCGAAGATAAGATCGATAAAACTAACTTGGAAACCAAATCCTCAACGATAGAGAAAATAAAAGGTGATATGACAATTGTAAAATGGCATATGGAAAATATATGGAAAGATAGAGAGAATGAGAATGAGAAGTTGAATAAAGAGATAACAAACCTGATTAATAGGAATAAAAACAAATTAATTTACCAATATAAAACCGTTTTAAATGATTTTAAACTTTATTTAGAGGATGTTTTTTCTAACTTAAATTCCTGATCACAAGTTTACTTATTGCTTTCAAGGTTTCAAAGACACCTATTCCCTGTACTGCGACGGCTTCAAAAGAAGATAACTTTTGCGGATTGAGAATATTTTCCAATTCATCAACCGTCGAAATATTGGGTAAATCTCTCTTGTTGTATTGAAGGACAAGAGGAACGGATGCGAGATTCAGGTTGTATTCCTGTAAATTTTCCAGCATGTTTTGAAGTGAATCAATATTATCTTCCAACCTTTCAACCTGTGAATCAGCCACGAATATAATACCGTCAACACCCTTAAGTATTAGTTTTCTTGATGCATTGTAATAGACTTGCCCTGGAACGGTATAAAGGTGGAATCTGGTTTTAAAACCGCGAATATTACCGAGGTTAACCGGTAAAAAATCGAAGAAAAGTGTTCTGTCCAGCTCAGTTGCCAGACTGATGAGATTTCCTTTTGCATTGGGGGAAATTTTCGAATAAATATATTTTATATTTGTGGTTTTTCCGCCGAGCCCGGGACCGTAATAAACTATTTTACAACTAATTTCCCTCGAAGCGTAGTTAATTAATGACAAGGTTTACCTCCGATCTATTTAAATAATTCATCGAGTTCGGATTCTGCTTGTTTCTTAAAATCTGTATCAAGACCTACAACGTTTTCATCTTTATTAGTTTTAATCTTGTTCATTATATCTTGAATAATAGCGTTCAATTCGTCCGTAGCATGCTTTATTCTTACTCTGACAAGGCCAAGACTCGTTCTCGAATCAAAAACTACCACAAGAATGACCTTATCGGCAATGAGCTGAACGTATAAATTTTTATTTTCTCCCTGGTGAAACAGTGTGTTAAAGTTTTTTTCTCCAACCAATTTCGCCAATTGATTGGTAGCCGCAAAATCGGCGGCGGATAAGGATGCAAAAGCCGTTGTGTCAAGTTGCGAAATATCACCGGTGCTTGTAATTAATTGACCGGCTTTATCTATTAGGAGGACCGAAATAGCATTGGTCATCTTAAGCAGTTTCGTTATAGTTTCATTAATGGACCAAAAATCATTCTCAAAGATTTGAAAAGACAAAATCACCTCTCTATTTGTTTAATAAAAAATAACCTATATACACTAAAAAGTCAAGTAATATTACTGCTCCTTGAATTCCTTCCTATCACTAATCCCTTGCATTATGGTATAATTATCCAAGTAGTGTATCGTGCTTCCGTATGGCAAACCAATGGAGGGTTTTGTTATTTTAATATCTTTGTACTTTTTTAATAGGTCAAACAGGTAGATTGAAGTTACTTCACCGGCTGTGTTAGGGTTAAGTGCTAAAATAATTTCTTCAATGTCGTTGTTTTCTATTCTGTCTATTAATTCTTTAATCCGGAGATTTTCGGGCGTTATGTTTTCCAATGGCGCAAGATGTCCTCCGAGTATATGATAAACTCCCCGAAATTTCCCCGTAGCCTCGATTTGGTATAGATCTTCCGTGTTTTCAACGATTAGGACAGTAGAGTGATCGCGTGTATCATTATTACAAATGGGGCATATTTCTTCCGTTGTAGGGTTTCCGCATATTTTACACGGGTGTATTTTCTCCTTTACCTCTTTTAAAAGGTCCGATAAACGTTCGATTTTTTCTTTGTTAGCTTTTATTGTATAAAAGGTGAATCTTTGCGCTGTTCTATTACCGACGCCGGGAAGAATTTTAAAAGCCTCTTTTAGTTCATTAATTATGTTCATAGCCGAAGGGAAATCCCGGTAAATTTATTTTAAGGTCTTTCATTTTTTCTTCCGCAATCTGCCTGACTTTTTCCTGTGCCGACTGTAATCCGGAAACGAGCAATCCGTTCAGCAGTTCTTTCTTATCGGGGGCGAGGATAGATTCGTCAATATCAACGGACAGAACTTCTCCTTTACCGTTTGATTTGATTTTTATCAAGCCTCCGCCGACAACGGTTTCAAATGTTTCATTCTCAAGTTCTTTTTGCATTTCGTCGAGCTTTTCCTTGAACTCTTTTGCCTTCTTAAATATATCGTCAAACATCGTTGCTCCTTATGTCTTCGATTTCGGCATCGAATCTGTTTTTCAATTTCTCGAGGTTTTTATCGACCTCTTCCGTTAATTTATTATTGTCCTTTTGAATAAGATCAATTGAAATCTTTAAATTCTTTTTAAAGAAAGTACTGATCTCCCTTTCGAATTCATTGTAAAAATTCTTTAAAAGCAGATCCTTATGGATACCGTTTAGAATCTGTATCTTTATCTCTTTATCGGAAAGTTCCACAAGTTTGGAACCGATAAGAAATGGGTGTAGTTTGGGATAGTTGTTATCCAAATATGAGAGAAAACCATCCCAATTTTTAGCGTAATTGGGGGGAATATTCGCTGTACTTTTATTTTTATCCGGAGCAGTTCTATCAGTACTATTCTTAGGAGGATTAGGTTTTAAACCGGAGTTATTATTATCTAACAAATAGGTGTCTATATCTATGAATTTATCGAGTTTTGAGATGTAAATCAGTTTCATTTCAATATATATATGCGGTATATACGAATATTTTAGGGATTCCAGTACTTTAAAAAGAGTGTTTATAATTGCAATGAGTGTTACTTCGGAGTAATCTGTATATTGGTTGAGGGAATTCAAAATCGCAGCGGAGAATTCGTCGACTTTCATTCCCGATTTAAGAAGCATAATTACCCTAAAATATTTAATAAGCTGCTGTAAAAATATATTAAGATTGTAGCCTCTGTTGTAGATACCGTGTACCGTGTTAGTTATTTCTGATTGCGAACTTGTGTAAATAGCCTTAATAAGCGAGTCGTACACGGCAAAATCGGGAATCCCGGATAACCTGTCTATAATTTTTCCTGTAATGTTATTCTTCGCAAATGAAGACGCTTTATCGAGAAATCCTTCTGCATCTCTCAGGCATCCCTCTGATAGATTTGCGATCTTATCGATCGCCTCTTCCGTTATTTTCAGGTTCTCGTTATCTGCTATGGATTTGAGCTGATTCGATATTTCAGAAACGGTAAGTCGCCTGAAATCAAATCGCTGACAGCGTGAAATTATCGTCTCGGGGACTTTATGAGGTTCGGTAGTGGCAAAAATAAATATTACATGTGAGGGCGGTTCTTCCAGGATTTTAAGAAGGGCATTAAATGCTTCTCGTGTTAACATATGCACTTCATCGATTATAAAGATCTTATAACGGCTTTTTATCGGGGAAAACATCACATTTTCTTTAAGTTCGCGGATTTGATCGATTCCTCTGTTACTTGCGCCGTCAATTTCTATAACATCAGGGCTTATCCCTTTTTTTATTTCCATACAGTTAAAACATTTCTGACATGGTTCGGGAGTAGGACCCTTCTCGCAGTTGAGAGATTTTGAAAAGATTCTTGCAGTAGATGTTTTACCGGTACCTCTCGGACCGGTAAAGAGGTAAGCATGGGCAATTCGCTTTAATTTAATCGCATTTGATAATGTGATTGTTATATGCTCTTGCCCGATTATTTCATCGAATGATTCGGGTCTGTACTTTCTTGCAAAAACCAAATAACTCATAATACAAAAGAAAGGGGATAGCGTACCAGAGCACTCTTACCGTTGCTACCTTTCGGTCCTGGCGGGGTTCGAGAGATGATACCTATCCCCATTTTATTTAAAGTTGTGGAGCAGAGCGGACTCGAACCGCCGGCCTTCTCCGTGCGAGGGAGACGCTCTCCCATCTGAGCTACTGCCCCATTGGGCAATAAAATAGCAGAATATTCGCAATTTGTCAATTACTCATCCTCTATTTTTCTTATAACTTTAGCAGGGTTACCGTAAGCAATGACATTATCGGGTATATCTTTGGTTACTACGCTTCCCGCACCGATTATGCTGTTTTCGCCTATTGTAACACCCGATAAGATTGTTGTGCTTGTTCCAATGGATGCTCCTTTCTTAACGAGAGTTGTCTCAAGTGTCCATTCCCCTTCCGTGAGAAGTTTATCATTTGCCGCAGCGCGAGGGTATTTGTCGTTGATAAAAGAGACATTATGGCCGACAAACACCTCATCTTCTATAGTAACTCCTTCGCATATAAATGTGTGTATATAAATGTGTGTGATGATATCTTACAGTTTTTGCCTATTTTGGCGCCCTTTTGTATCTCTACGAAAGTTCCGATTTTAGTGTTATCACCTATTTCACACTCGTAAACGTTTACAAAATCGTAGATTTTAACATTTTTGCCCTTTTTTACATTAATAATATTTTGAAATTTCATCAATATGCTCCTTCCTTTTTTATGACCACCGGTATGGTTTTTAATGAAATCTTTAAATCCAAAAATAATGACCAGTTCTCAATGTAGTAAATATCCAATATGACCATTTCATTAAACTTTACTTTGCTTCTCCCGTTAACTTGCCATAATCCGGTTATACCCGGCTTGACTCTGAACCTTTTTTTATGCCAATCTTTGTATATATCCACCTCGTAATCTATCGCCGGACGAGGTCCTACCATGCTCATATCGCCTTTTAAAACGTTGAAAAACTGGGGTAATTCGTCCAGGCTTGTTTCTCTCAAAAATTTTCCCACTCGTGTAATTCTATTATCACCCTTTAACTTATAAACGCTATTGTTATTTTGTTCAAGTATAAACTTTTCAACATACTGTTTGTGTATGTTGTTCCCGGAATTGTAATACATAGACCTGAATTTGTACATAATGAAAGGTTTCCCGTCCTCACCTATACGTTCTTGTCTGAATATTGCGGGACCTTTTGATTCGAGTTTAATCAGGTATGTTATGAGAAGCATTAAAGGGGATAAAATAGTAATGGCAAGGATAGAGATAAGTATATCAAAAAATCGTTTTATCATTAGCGCTATGTCTTTGCTCTTTCCTGACGTGAGTGTGATGATGGGTAAGTTGTAAAGTGATTGAGGATGCCCTCTGTCGACGATATCGAAGAAATCGGATAGAAGGAAAATATCAACCCCGTTTAACCTGCATTTGCTTATGGCTCTTAAAATACTGTTTTTTTGATCCTGATTCAGAGCTATGATACAACTGTTCACAAGAGGATCCGAAAGAGCCTTTTCGAATTTATGTATGATCTTTTCTGTATCATTCTCATTATTTATGATGAAACTATGTTTCAGTTTATATACTCTGTGATCAAGCTTGTTTATGTAGTTTTTTACATACGCCGATTTTTCACTGTCTCCTATTAAAACGATGTATCTTACCCCAATACCGGATTTAACGAGAGTATTTTTGATAAATTTGGAAAGGTACGCTTTTGACAGAATAAGCAATGTACTCATAATTACAAATGCATAGATCAGAGAGAGTTTGTCAAAAATAAAATATTGCTTAAAAAATGATGAAATAAAATTGGCTATCAAAAAGATTATAAGTGTTGATTTCAAAACATTGTAAATAATTTCCGATTTTGGTAAATCTTGTAATTTGGTATAAAAATTTTCGTAAAGGAAAATAGGTAGTAAAATTAAGTAAACTATGAGAAGGGATATCAGAATCGAATTAAATTGATACCCCTTATTTATAACCGGTATCAGAAGAGAGGCAGTTATAATTATAAAATCGATTAGAACGTCAATGGTGTATTTTATGCCCGTTTGTTTATAAATCATATCATACTTTAATATACTTCCCTTCTTGAGCCGATTTTTCCGCTGCTTCAATTGCTTTTATAACCCTAAGGGCGGAGTACCCGTCGGTTTTAGGAGTGGTTCTGTTCGTTATGCAATCAATAAAGTGAGATATTTCGATTTTCAAAGGTTCTTTGTTGGGAAGTTTCGGTGATACAATACTGCCGCTTCTGTATGTTAATTGATATTCGCCGAAATCCTCGGGTTCCTTGAAATCCACTCCTTTATCATATATCTTTATTTTTTCCACATTTTCCATATCGTCGTAAACGAGCATTTTTTTACTTCCCACAATAACGGTCTTTCTCATTTTAACGGGTGACAGCCAACTGACTTCCACATTTGCAATTATGCCGGAAAGGAATTTTATATTCATAAATGCAATATCCAGGTTTCCTTTGAATATAGAATCTCTTCCCAATGTCAGAATTTCACTAGGCGCTTCGTCTAACCATGAAAACATCATTGAAAAATCATGGGGAGCAAGGTCCCATATCACGCTCATATCCTTCCTATGAATGCCCAAATTGACCCTGGATGATGTAATAAAATAGATATCTCCGAGTTCTCCGCTGTCGATAATCTTCTTTGCTTCCATAACCGGCGGTGAAAATTCGAATGTGTGTCCTACCATCAAAATTTTATTATATTTTTTTGAAATATTTATCAAATCCTGTGTGGTTTTAGAGGAACCGGTTAAAGGTTTTTCCACAAAAACATCTTTACCTTTTAACAGAGCCTTTTTTGCGAGTTCATAGTGAGTGGATATGGGAGTTACGATAAATACGGCGTCAATTTCACTATCATTCAAAACCATATCGAATTCCCTTGTAACAGGGAGATCGGGATATTTTGATTTGGCCAGGCTTAACTTGTTTGAGTCAAGTTCGCACAGGTATTTTACCTTCACAGAATTATTTGCCATTAGAACCCTAAGGATATTTGGTCCCCAGTACCCGTATCCTACAACAGCGACGTTTTTCATCTTATTTTACCCCTTTATCAAAGAATTTCTTGATGGTATCGACAACTCTTACAACATCACTATCAGGCATCTCCGCATAAATCGGAAGTGAAAGTGTTGTTTCGGCTTGTTCTTCGGCAATGGGGAAATTCCCCTTTTTATATCCGAGATATTTGTAAGCTTTCTGAAGATGTATTGGAATCGGATAGTGTATTCCGCTCTGTATTTCATTCTCTGTTAAGAATTTTCTTAGAGCATCACGAGATTTTGTGCGTATCGCATAGATGTGATATATCGCTTTTCTGTTTTCTCCTTCGTAAGGGGTGATAATATCACCGATTCCCTTGAGCATTTCGTTATACATTGATGCAATATTTCTTCGTTTCTCGTTCCAGTTGTCAAGATGTTTCAATTTTATATCCAAAATCGCACCTTGAATACCGTCCAAACGGTAATTATAACCCACAACTTCGTGGTGGTATCTCTTTAGTTCACCATGTGCTCTGTATAACTCGATTCGCTCGGCGATCTTAGGATCGTTCGTGGAACATGCTCCACCTTCGCCGTAAGCACCGAGATTTTTACCGGGATAGAAACTAAATGCCGCTGCATTACCTATGTTTCCCGCCCTCTTGCCGTTGTAAATCGCTCCGTGAGCTTGACATGCATCTTCCAGAACCATGAGGTTATATT
>JAACEC010000133.1 GCA_011682715.1 Pseudomonadota bacterium | reverse complement strand
GATTTTGTCTTCCGAGATCCCCTGTAAAGAAAAGTTTTTTTGTTAAACCGTTTTCTTTGTATTCCAATAGGACCTGAGCAGAGCCGAGTATATGTCCCGCATCGAACAATGTAAAAGAGATATCGTCGGTAAGTTTCACTTTTTCATAGTAATTCACACCGTGCACAAGAGGCATGACATTTTCCGCATCGGCCACCGTATAAAGTGGTTCTACAAGCGATTCTCCCCTCTTTGTCTTTTTCTTATTTATATATTCGACATCCATTTCCTGTATATGCCCGCTGTCACGAAGCATAATATCTATTAGATCTTTTGTGGCTTTCGTTGTAAATATTTTATTTTTATAACCTTTCTTAACCAATAGGGGCAACAACCCCGAATGGTCTATATGGGCATGTGATAAGATTAGGAAATCGATATTTTGCGGATTCACCGGTATCTTCTTATTTAATTTTGTTGCTTCGGATCGTTTTCCCTGATGCATTCCGTAATCGAGCATTATGTTTACACCGTTAATTGTGACGAAATGTTTGGAACCTGTTACCTCTTTTGTAGCACCGTAAAATGTAATTTCCATTATTACCTCTTTTTTATACGTTATTACAAACCAAATTCATATTTAAATATAAGATAAAATCTCATTTATGTCAAAGATAATATATAGAAGATGGAAATGAAGAGGTAGGATAAGAACGAGTTTGCTTAGCTTCCTTTTTTTACCATGCCAAATTGTTATTATTAGCGAATCAATTCTCAAATGATTCTCCTAAAATCAGATTACACGAATTTGTTGAATGTCCAATCATATTCACGGCATTATTGAAATTGCCGTAGGGGCGAATTCTATATCCGCCCGTTAAAACAATGATTTAACAAAACGGGGCGAAATAGATTCGCACCCTACAGGTTTCATAATCTATAAATTCCCCTCTATAGAGAGGAGGGCTACGAAGTGGAGGGCCTGTCCGCCATGGATTTGGCAAAGGCGGGGTGTATTTCTAGACCTGTTCAGAATCTCTTTCCTCCCGGGGGATTTATTTGACTTTTAGGCTAAATCTTTATATTATATTAGTATAAATGCCGAATGATGATAAACTGTGGTGGGATAAAAGGAGGCAAAAATATTACGGATAGCAATTGTACCATAATGACTCTTGAGAATATTGAAAAGATTAAGCGGGAGATTAAAAGTGAATAAAATTGATGAATTAGTTATTTATCAGGACAAGAATAAAAAAATTGAGGTTCAAGTAAAAGAGGAAAGTATCTGGTTACACTTAAACCAAATTGCCTATTTATTTGATGTTCGGAAAGCAGCCATATCAAAACACATCAAAAATATTTTTTCAACTGGAGAATTACAACCTGAAGCAACTGTTTCCAAAATGGAAACAGTTCAAACGGAAGGTAAAAGAAAAGTTAAAAGAACTATTACATACTATAATCTCGATATAATTATTGCTGTGGGATATCGTGTCAATTCCTCAAAAGCAACACAGTTTAGAATATGGGCAACGAATGTTTTGAAAAATTACCTTATACAAGGTTATGCCATAAATGAGAAAATGCTTACAGAAAAGAGATTAAAAGAACTTGAAAATACTATAGAATTTATAAAAGAAAATATAAAAACTCCTTTACTTACAGCCGCAGAAGCAAAAGGATTGCTTGAAATCATAGAGAAGTACGCTTTGGTCTGGAAATGGATTGAGGAATACGATACGGGAAAAATTGAAGCAAAAGCGAAAAGAAAAGAAAGAAAAAAGATAGAGTATAACGAGGCAAGATCTGCAATCAATGAATTGAAGCATTATCTCATCGAACGGAGAGAGGCCTCAGAAATCTTTGGACAGGAAAGGGACAGGGGGCTTTTTGAAAGCGCTTTAAATACTATTTATCAAAGTTTTGACGATAAAGAGCTTTACAATTCATTTGAAGAAAAGGCAGCAAATTTGCTTTATCTAATTATCAAGAATCATCCTTTTGTAGATGGAAACAAAAGAATAGGAGCATTGCTATTTTTAATGTTTTTATATGAGAATATTAAAAAGGAAGAACTTTTTGATAAATTTAGTAGTAACACCTTAACAGCTTTATGCTATTTGGTAGCAGCAAGCCCTCCGAGACAAAAAGATCAACTAATAAAACTTATAATGAATTTTATATCTTGTGAAGGATAAATGGGAGGAGTTTGAAAAGTAAATGGGGGGCAAAAGGGAGAAAAAGGGGTATGTATTTTCAGAATCTCCATATTCCCCTTTTGCATAGAAATAGTTTATCCATGGAGTTTATCCGCCGTAGCCTTGGCGAAGGAGGGTGGCCTTGGCGCAGGCGGGCCTGTCCGCCGAAGCTTTAGCGCAGGCGGGGTGTTTTTTATCCCCATTAGGTGGTAAATACGTTTATACCTATCTATCCGAATTGGCATAAAATAATATTGACAAAATTATAACATTCCATTATAATAACTCGGAATTGAGCGGGAGTGGCTCAGTGGTAGAGCGTCACCTTGCCAAGGTGAACGTCGCGGGTTCAACTCCCGTCTCCCGCTCCATAAAATGGCATAGCGGTGTGGCGGCATAGCCAAACGGTAAGGCGGCGGTCTGCAAAACCGCTATTTATCGGTTCGACTCCGGTTGCCGCCTCCAGAAATAACATGCCGGGATGGCGGAATTGGCAGACGCAGCGGACTTAAAATCCGCTGGAGGTTAACTCCGTGCCGGTTCAAGTCCGGCTCTCGGCATTCTCCCAAATCACTTGAAAATTATTTTGAAATGATGTATCTTAATTGTATGGAATCAGTTTATGAAGTGCTGAAAAATGCGGGAGATCTCTACCGAGAGAACTATTCCCATAAGTATAGAGTAAACGGTAAATTTGTTAAAATCACATATAGTGAACTGTTTGAAAAAATTCGGTATTTGCGCCATGGTTTTTATAAGATAGGTGTAAAACAATACGATCACGTATCCCTCTTTTCTGACAACAGATTAGAATGGATCATAACAGACCTTGCCCTATTGTCATTAGGTGCCGTCGATGTCCCTCGAGGAATAGATTCCACGAAGAAGGAACTTTTATATATAGCAAAACATTCGGACTCCCGATTTGCTATTATTGAAAATTGCAAATTACTTAAAAAATTGTCTCCGGATATTTATAAAATCATCCCAAAGAAACGAATAATTACAATTGAAGAATGTAAGGGGTTTTTATCCTTTAATGAAATCATGGATATAGGAAAAACGATAAAAAAGAGGGATAGAATCGGAAAAATAACCGTACATAAAGATGACCTTGCAACGATTATATACACTTCGGGAACAACCGGGTTTCCCAAAGGAGTTATGTTAACGCATGGAAACCTTTTACATAACATCAGAGCTATCACACCGCTTTTAAAGATAGAAAACAGTTCCAGAGAAAATACACTTTCAATCTTACCAATTTGGCATATTTATGAGAGGACATTCGAATATTGCACATTTTCAAAGGGGGCATTGCAAGTATATACGGATATAAAGCATTTTGTTTACGATCTGGAACATGAAAAACCAACATTAATTGCCTGCGTCCCGAGAATTTGGATAATGGTTTACAGAAATATTATCGATAAGGTAAAAAAAGAAAAGGCAAGCAAAAAAGCAATTTTTTACCTATTGATCAATATTTCTTTGGCGTTCGAGAACAGTATAAGAATAATCTTCAGAAGAGATAC
>JAACEC010000132.1 GCA_011682715.1 Pseudomonadota bacterium | reverse complement strand
GTGAGAGGGAAAAGCAGAATAAGCAAAAGTGGTAATAGGAACGTGCGTAAAATACTATATTTTCCTACAATGTGTGCTATACAATATAACAAGAGAATAGGTAAATTTTATAATAGACTTGTAGAGAATCACAAACCGAAGAAGGTAGCTCTTATAGCAGCAATGAGGAAATTAGTTCTAATCGCTCATGCTATATACAAAAGCAAAGAGCCATATAGAAAACAATAAGATTATGCTTGACTTTTATCACAGTATCTGAACTAAATTCAGGGTGACATTACTTGTTTCAGGGTCTCCCAATTCCCTTCTTTTTTAAATTCCCCTCTTGTAGCCGGGCCTCTTACATAGAGATAGTTTATCCATGGAGTTTATGTATGGAGCCTGTCCGCCGAAGCCTTGGCGCAGGCGGATAGCTTTAGCGAAGGAGGGAAGCCTTGGCGCAGGCGGATAGCTTTAGCGTAGGAGGGTAAATTTATATAAAATGTTCTAAAAATAACTTGACATTTTATTTTAAAGTTATATATTCATCATAAACAGGAGGTGTTATATGATAAAAAATGCTATACTTATAATCGGCGGAGGTCCTGCTGGTATCATAACGGCAGTTACAGCAAGAGGGCACTATCCCGATAAATCGATTACCCTCGTGAAAAGCGTCGAAAAGGGTGTAATTCCCTGTGGAATTCCTTACATGTTCGGTTCTCTCGAAAATCCGGAGCAAAATGCTTTAAGTACCGACGGTCTTGCCGGTAAAAATATTAAAGTTGTTGTTGATAAAGCAACATGCGTTAACAAAGAGAGAAAGGTAGTTACCATGGAATCCGGCGAAGAGTACGAATATGAAAAATTAGTCCTTGCCGTAGGTTCGAAACCGATTGTTCCGCCCATTAAAAATATCGAAGCAAAAGGCGTTTATCCGATACTGAAAGAGATGGATTATCTCAAGAATATGGTAAGTGTGGCAAAATCCGCAATGGATGTAGTAGTCATTGGCGGCGGGTTTATCGGTATAGAGATGGCAGATGAGATTGCATCCATGGGAGAAAAGAACATTACCGTCGTGGAAATGTTACCGAATATCCTCTGTAATGCATTTGACGAAGAATTCTGCAATGAAGGGGCGAAAAAATTGAAAGAGAAGGGTGTGAAACTGATGCTCGGTAAAAGCGTAACGGAGATCATCGGTGAGGATCAGGTTAAGGCGGTTAAACTCAATGACGGCACTGAAATTAAAGCCGATATGGTTGTTCTCGGAATAGGAGCAAAACCCAATTCGGATTGTGTTCACAAGTGCGAACTGGATATAGGTAGAGGGGGCGGAATATGGGTTAATGACTATATGAGAACCTCCGACAAAAATATATTCGCTGTGGGTGATTGCGCCGAAAAGAGAGATTTTTTCACAAGGGAACATGCACCTGTCATGCTCGCATCCATTGCAACCGCAGAAGCGAGAATTGCAGGAGCGAACATTTACGATATAAAGGTGGTGAGAATAAATCATGGTACAATTGCCGCATTTTCAACATATGTTAACGGTTTGGCTCTTGGCTCCGCCGGACTTACCGAGAGGACAGCTCAAAATATGGGATTCGAGATGGTTGTCGGGACATCCGAAGCCCCCGATAGACATCCCGGAAAAATGCCCGGGGCATCGAAGATTCATGTAAAATTGGTATTTAGCAAAAAATCAAAAATAATTCTCGGAGGACAGGTCAGCGGCGGAAACTCCGTAGGCGAGATGATAAATGTTATTGCCACTGCAATCCAGAAAAAGCTCACGGCAAATGAGATTGCAACATTACAGATTGCAACACATCCGAAGCTGACAGCGGCTCCTACCGTTTATCCTCTTGTTACTGCCGCTCAGGCAGTAGAAAATATGTAATTGCAGTAGGGGCGTATTGCAATACTCCCCTACATTGGTATAAATTTATTTAATCGGGATGTGGTACAATAGAAACAATTGTTATTGCCCTTTTGCCAGGACCATAATAGAAAAATATGCGGTATGCAGAAGATGTATGTTGTTCCGCATAGGCTTCAAAAATTTCTTCCCCATCAGGCCCTTTTATTGTATAGAACTTATGAGTTTGAAGCCCCGGATGTTTAGGATTCGATTGTAATAATTTAAAAGCTTTCCGCACTGCTTTATAATGTTTTACCAAACCTTTTTCATATTTGAGCTTTTTTAATTGATTTACGGCTTTATCGGTTATGAATAAGTCAAACATTACAGCTTATCGAAGAATTCATCCGGATTATTGATCTTTATTATCTTACCATTATTGGCTTCATCTACCCCATTCCGAATTTCTTTTAGTATTTTGGGATTTTGATGCACCCATAATTCGGCAATTGGAATAGCAGTTCTCGGTTTAAGTAATATATCTCCGTTATTCCCTATGAAAACCTTGAAATCGTTAATTTGATTATCCGTAAGTTCTTTGAGCTTTTTGATCAATGTGCCGAGTGTAACTCTATTTTTGGCATCAAGTTTAACAGTGCCGAATGCTTTAAAGTTTTCTGATATTTCCATAATTATCTACCTCCTTAAACAATATAATAAAAAGTGGGATAATAGTCAAGTGGGAAAGTAGGGGCGTATTGCTATACGCCCCTACCTTGATTAAACGGAAGTAAAATGTTATAATCCGGTTATGAGAAAGATATTAATTATTTTCACAGCCGTTGCGATTCTTTTATCATCCTGCGGCGGGAAGGAAAATAAAGGCGATTCAGCCAAGAATAAAAGCGGAGTGGTTACCGTAACTTTCTGGCATGTTATGGGTGGTCCTTTAAAGAAAACCCTTGAATCAATTGTGGATGATTTTAATATAACACATCCCGGTATCAAGGTGGTTCCCATCTCCGTAGGAAGTTACAATGCCCTTTCGCAGAAGTTGATGGCTTCCATAATAGGTAAAAAGCCGCCTGTAATCGCACAGGTTTACGAATCGTGGACTTCTCAATTCCTCGATGCTAAAGCGATTGTTCCCGTTTCAAATTTCATAAGCGATTCATTAATAGGCTTGGATTCTTCTGACGTAAAGGACATCTTCCCGATATTTATATATGACAACACATTTGAAGGAAAACTCGTTACAATGCCGTTCAATAAAAGCGTTCCGGCATACTATTACAATGAAGATATGCTGAAAAAGTTGGGATATGATAAATTTCCTTCCACATGGGATTCGTTACGCACACTATTTCAGGTTGCAACGAAGGACACAAACGGGGACAATTATCCCGATATTTGGGGGACAGCCTATTCTGTTAATATGTGGTTATATGAGTGCATGTTATACCAGAATGGCGGGAGAATATTCTCAAAAGACGGGAAGAAATGCCTTGTGGGAAGCGAGGCAAGTATAGATGCTCTTCGCTATTGGGTGGATCTCATCAAACGTTATAAAGTCGCATATCTTACAACGGGATTCCAAAATCAGGATGATTTTCTTTCTGGAAGGGTGCTTGCCGTATCCGGTTCAACGGTGTCGCTCCCCTTTATGTATCAGACAAACCCTTCGTTTCGTCTGAGAATCTGTCCCATTCCTCAGGGAAAAACGAAAAAAGTCATAATTTCCGGTACCAATATTGCTATATTTAACGGAGTAAGCGACGCAGCACAAAAGAAAGCGGCATGGGAATTCATAAAGTATTTTATATCCCCTTCCGTTCAGGCGAAATGGTCATACGGGACAAACTATGTTCCTATTCGGAAGAGCAGTTTTAAAGATTCTCTAATGATAAAGAAATTCAAGAAATTTCCGGGGCTATACGAGACATTTATGCAAATTGAATACGGCGATATCGAACCGAAGTCACCGTCATGGTTTGTGGGAAGAACAATTTTGAACAGGAATGGATTGGAACCGGCAATGAGGGGGAATATACCACCGGAAAAGGCACTCAAAGAAGCTCAGTTTTTAATTAATGAGGAAATAAAGAAGGATTAACAGAGGTATCCGGGTAGGTACATATCTCTTACTTATCTCAAAAAAATGTCATACAAACTTATTTCGTAATCCCTCAATTCCCTACTGTTTTAAATTCCCCTCTATAGAGGGGTGGATTGACGAAATCGGAGATGTAATCGGAGGAGGGCCACGAAGTGGAGGGTATATCCCAAAGTTACCACCTCGTAGGTGATAACAAAAGGTGGTGTTCATCTACCACTTTTTGTGGTTGACAATTAAATTAAATTATGGTTGACAATTAGGTTGACAATTGTATAATATGAATTATGAATACGAGAGAAACTATTTTAAAATTGATAAGTAATAAGGGAGGAATGTCAGGTTCGGAAATAGCCAGATCCATTGATATATCAAGGCAGGCTGTTAATAAACACTTGAGAGAACTCATAAAGGCTGGCATGATAAGAAAAATTGGTTCCACCAGAAATGCAAAATATTTAATTGAAGATAAATCCTCCCCAAATATTTCAAATGTAAAAAAAATATTTAAACTAAATTCAATTGCGGAAGATAAAGTGTTTAATGAAATTGCATTAGTTTTAAACTTGGAAAAAAAATTATCTTACAATTCCTTTGAAATATTTAATTATGCTTTTACCGAAATATTGAACAATGCGATAGATCATTCCAAATCGGAGAAGTGCGAGGTTATAGTTGAATGGGATAATTTTAATATTTCGTTCATCATTAGAGATTTCGGGATTGGTATATTTTATTCCATTGCATCTAAATTCAACTTGAAGGACGAGATTTATTCTGTTATTGAATTGATAAAAGGAAAAAGGACCACTTTTAGAGAAAAACACTCGGGAGAGGGTGTTTTTTTTACATCAAAATTGGGTGATATTGTGAGAATAAGATCTCATAAGTTTGTATTAACATTTAATAATCTAAAAAACGATATATTTTTTGGGAATAAGAAGTATATAGAAGGAACCGAAGTTTATTTTAACATAAAAAGACACAGTAAACGAAAAATAATCGATATAATGAACAGTTATGCCCCTGAAGAATTCGATTTTAAATTTCAAAGAACTAAAATTTCCGTAAAATTACTTCAAAACGAGTATGTTTCCCGTTCGGAAGCTAAAAGATTATTAGCAGGACTTGATAAATTCAAAGAAATTATACTTGATTTTAAGGGAGTTAAGAATATTGGACAGGGATTCACAGATGAAATTTTCAGAGTTTTTAAAAATAAACATCCTATTATAAAAATATCAATAATCAATACATCACCGGAGATAGAAAGAATAATCCGGCATGTCAGCTAATAATATCTGTAAAAAAAAATCCAATTGGGGTGTCTCAAGATAGATTTATATTATATTCACGGAGAATTATTAAATTACTTCTTCTTTATGTTTTTGAGGTTGACAATTAAATTGAATTATGGTTGACAATTAGGTTGACAATTGACAGTAAGTTGCATAATAAAATTAGCATATCATTCCTCTCTCTTCCCCGCTTGTTTCAGGATCTCCCAATTCCCTTCTTTTTTAAATTCCCCTCTTGTAGCCGGGCCTGTCCGCCAGAGCTTCAGCGTAGGCGGGGTGTTCAATCCCTCTTTTATCCGAGTCTCTTGCATAGAGATAGTTTATCCATAGAGCCTGCCCGCCGTAGCCTTGGCGTAGGAGGGGAGCTTTAGCGCAGGCGGAGTGTTTAATTCCCCTCTATAGAGGGGTGGACTGACGAATGTCAGGACGGGGTGTTTTGATTTCTCCGTAGTCTATTAGCCATGTTATTGAGAACTTTTCTTATTTGTATTGCCATCTTGAAGCAATCTCATGCCTATCTTTCTTTTTTATCGACTTGCAATAAAATAGAAAGTAATTATAATATTTAGTGGGTTAAACCGAAAATAATTATAATATTCTTCGGTTAGAACTGCAGGAGGTGGTAAAATGATAAAAAGAATATTTGAGGACCGATCGATTAGTAAGTAAACTTTTTAATGGCAAGGTAGTGATTGTTTTAGGTGCAAGGCAGGTGGGTAAGACAACCCTTATAAATATGTTACTTAATGACATTAAAGAACCGTTCATATATCTTAATGGAGATGAATTTGATGTAAGAGAATTGCTTTCGCAAACAACCTCAACACGTCTAAGGAATATCATCGGGAAGAAAAAAATTGTGTTTATAGATGAGGCTCAAAGAATAGAAGATATAGGGATTACATTAAAATTATTTGTAGATGTAATAAAGAATGTTCAGGTGATTGCAACAGGTTCATCTCCATTCGAATTTGCGAACAGAACGAAAGAACCCTTAACAGGGCGAAAATATGAATTTACTTTATTTCCCTTATCATTTTCAGAAATGGTATCTCATCACGGGATACTTGAAGAATTGAGATTGCTTGAACATAGACTTGTATTTGGTTATTATCCTGAGGTTGTAGTAAAGGAGGGAGAAGAAAAAGAGATATTACGCTCTATTGCAGATAGTTATCTGTATAAAGATATTCTTGCAATGGGGTTGATCAAAAAACCCATCCTTTTAGAAAAGCTCCTTAAGGCTGTTGCCTTGCAAATAGGAAGCGAGGTCTCATTTAATGAGCTGGGGCAACTTATAGGTGCGGATAAGGAAACAATTGATAGATATATAGATTTACTGGAGAAGAATTTTGTTCTTTTTAGGCTGCCTGCATTCAGTAGGAATGTAAGAAATGAAATTAAAAAGGGGAAAAAGATATATTTTTATGATAATGGAATACGAAATGCTGTAATATCAAATTTTAATTTTGTGAAAAACAGAGATGATACAGGACACCTCTATGAGAATTTTTTAATAAGCGAACGAAGGAAATTTCTGAATAACAATGGGATCACTGCAAACATGTATTTCTGGAGAACTATTCAACAACAAGAAATAGATTACATAGAGGAAAGAAATGGTAAGATTTTTGCATATGAATTTAAATGGAACAAGAGGGCAAGAGGGACATTCCCAAAAACATTTGTAAAGGCATATCCGGATGCGGAATTGAGACTTGTAACCCCGGACAATTTTGAAGAATTTGTAAGTTCATTAAACTAAACATATGAATTTGTTGAGATTTATTGCTCATTTCAATCTCTCAATTCCATTCTATAAAGGCGTAGTCCGACGAAATCGGAGATGTAGTCGGAGGTGGGCCACGCCGAGTCTCTTGCATAGAGATAGTTTACCCACGGAGTTTATCCATGGAGTTTATCCGCCGAAGCCTTGGCGCAGGCGGATAGCCTTGGCGTAGGCGGAGTGTTATGAGTTTTACTTCTATCAGCGAATTAAGGTTGTCATGCTGAACTTGTTTCAGCATCTCTGAGACCCTGAACTAAATTCAGGGTGACATTACTTGTTTCAGGATCACAATTCCCCTCTATAGAGGGGTGGACTGACGAATGTCAGGACGGGGTGTTCAATCCCTCTTTTATCCGAGTCTCTTACATATAGATAGTTTATCCATAGAGCCTGCCCGCCAGAGCCTTGGCGTAGGAGGGATGTTTTTTCTGTTTTAAAGAAGGGGTAGCGGATTACTTCAGAATATACGAATCGGCGTTTTTCTTGTATACAAAGCCCTGAATCTGTTTTTTAGTTACAAGGTTGCTTTTTTGTAGCTCTTGAAGTGTTTCCGGGAATTTTTCGTTATCGATAAAATAAATTTTAAGTGCGTTGTCAATTTTGGCTCTTCTGTAGGTATACGTTGTCGGAGAGCTGTAGAATGTTTTTG
>JAACEC010000131.1 GCA_011682715.1 Pseudomonadota bacterium | reverse complement strand
TATCGTTTCGTTCTCCTTCGGCAGCATCCGAATAAAGCGCCTGATAATTTTCCCCGGTTGGGTAAAAAGTAAACAAATAAGCTTTGTTTTTATCATTATAAGTGTCGAGATAAACCGAAATATTCTCTTCTCTGTATGCGTTATCTATATTAGTTGTCCTGGGATTGACAGGATCTTTTTCGTAGCAAACAAATGCAAAGTATATGGCATTATTATCAAAGGTATAATATACATCGGTACTTTCCGGTGGAGCTTCTCCCGAAATTGGAGTGTACGTTTTAAACCCGGTAATATGCTTAGCATTACTCCAGGCGCTATCCGTTAAGGCACCGTCAACAATAATGGATGAATAGAGATTAAAGAAGGAAAACAGTGGAATCATGAAGGAAAACAAAAGCAATTTTCTCATTATGGCTCCTTTTTCTGAGATATTGTAAAGATATTTTCATTTAATATTAATTTATATACGATTAACACAATCAATCTCCTCCTTAATAAATCCCAATATTCAATATTGGTGACATAATTATAACAAGCATCGAAAACATTTGTCAAGAAAAATATACAATCTGTGGGTAGATAGGTGTAGACATATTAACCACCTAATGGAAATAAAGAGATAAGAAAAACACCCCTCCTACGCTAAAGCTTCGGCGGACAAGCCCGCATACACCAAGGCTACCCTCCTGCGCTAAAGCTACGGAGGGCAGGCTCTCCTTTGCCAAATCCAAGGGGAACAGGCCCTCCACTTCGTGGCCCTCCTCCGACTACATCTCTGATTTCGTCGGACTAAGCATTTATAGAGGGGAATTTAGAGAGGCTGAAACTATGTAGGGGGCGAATCTATTTCGCCCCGTTTTGTGTGAATTCAGATTATCACGGGCGGATATGGAATCCGCCCCTACGGTAATTTCAATGATGCCATGAATATGATCGGGAATTACAACAAATTTGTGTAATCTGATTTTAGGAAAATCATTTATATTTTCACACCACAATTTTTCAAAATATCATTGCACATATTCAAAACTGTGTTGCTTTTGGGGAATTAAACACTCCGCCTACGCCAAGGCTACCCTCCTTCGCCAAGGCTTCGGAGGGCAAGCTCATTAACCAGAGGGGAATCAAACACCCCGTCCTGACTATCGTCAGTCCACCCCTCTATAGAGGGGAATTCATAAAGGAGAGAGAATTGTGAGATTCTGAAACAAGTACGAGAATGACAGCATTGAGTGTCTGGTATAGGTGTCTCGGTTATTGAGAAAAGTGAACTGGTTCATTGGCGCTTAAGCTTCGTAAGCAAAAGTAAAATTAGGAGGTTAAAGCAGGTTTCGGAAAAATCTTTGGATTCTTTTGAGTCCCTCTTTCAGAATTTGCGGTTCCATTCCAAACGAGATTCGGATATAATCCTCTCCTCTCTTACCGAATCCGATTCCCGGCACGGTAATCACTTTTTCTTTTTCGAGAAGAGCAAAGGCTATTTCCTCACCGGTGCCGTACTTTGAAACATCGATGAAGAGGAATATGGAACCTTCCGAGGGCAAGATCCGTATATTTTTTATGGATGACAATGCGGAAATGGCGAATTCTCTGTTCTCTCTCATTGCAGGCAGTACATAATTTTCGGATTTTTCGTTACTTATAGCCTCGATTGCAGCATATTGGCTGATTGAAGGAGCACAGGATACAGTGTACATGTGAGATTTGTTAATTTCCTTTGCATTTGATTCGGATGATATACTCCATCCTATGCGCCATCCTGTCATTCCATAGCTTTTTGATACTCCGGAAATAACGGCACACTTTTCGAGGGGTAAAAAATCGGCAATTGAAATAAATTTTTCCGAGTAAACGATATCCGAATAAATTTCATCGGAGATAACAAAAACATCTTTATCTGCCAAAAAATCCGCTATCTTTTTCAATTCATTTTCAGGTATAACCCTGCCTGTAGGATTCGCAGGCGAGTTAATAATGATTAATCGGATGTTTTTATTGTATAGCGTCTTTATAGATTCATATTCACTTTCATTTTCACCGAGAGCTGATGTGTATCTCACGATTTTTGCTCCGAGCATCTTTGCAACGGATTCGTAGGCGGGGTATCCCGGATCGGGGAGGAGAACGGAATCTCCTGGCATTACAGTTGAAAACATTACGGAAAAGAGTGCTTCCGTTGAGCCTACATGAACTGTTATGAAATCTTCGTCGATCTCGGTTGAATGATTTTTATTGAATTTTTTCGCAATAAGTTTTCTTAATCGGGAAATGCCTCTGTTTTCCGTGTAAAATGTTTTGTCATCATTTATTGCATTTATTGCCGATAGTTTGACCTGTTTGGGTGTTTTTAGGTACGGCATACCGATTGACATGTCTATGGAGTCACCACCGGCTTTTTCATACATCTGCCTTATAAGAGATTTTGTTATATTTTGTGTGCGGCGGAAAATCATATCAATCGTAAATTTTCTTCGAGGGTAGATTTTTTATTACTTCTTTCATCGCGGTACTTTATTATAATCGGTGTATAAAGGCTCAAATTCAAACCTTTTGCATATTCATTGTTGATCTGTCTGCTTCCGGGAACAACTACGGCATTTTCCGGTATGGCGATTACTCCATTTTCGTTGGCTTTTATGACTCGCTCATTTACGATGTCATAAACCGGTGTCGATGAGGTAATAACGGTTCCCGAGCCGAGAATGGCATTTTGTCCGATTCGCACTCCTTCGAATATACCGCAATTCCCACCTAAAAATACATTATCTTCAATGATTACCGGTAGTGCCTGTATCGGTTCCAGAACGCCACCAATTTGAGTGCCTGCACTGATATGACACTTCTTTCCGATTTGAGCGCAGCTACCTATAAGGGAGTGAGAATCGAGCATTGTTCCCGAGTCCACAAATGCTCCAACATTTACATACGATGGCGGCATAACGACAACACCGGGTGCAACAAAGGAACCTTTTCTGAATGTCGTACCTCCCGGAACGATTCGAACGCCGTTTTCGACGGTGAGATCTTTTAAAGGATATGTATCTTTATCAAAAAATGTAAAGGCACCTTCGCTCATATCGGTGAATTTCCCGAGACGGAAACCGGTCAAAATACCTCTCTTTACCCATGCGTTGACTTCCCAAACCCCGCCTGTTTTTTCAGCAGCCCTTATTTCACCGCTATCGAGCAGTGTTATAAATTCCTCGAAAACAGTGCGAATGTTGTTCATCTCCTTTTTGAATTCGTCGCTATTCAGTGCGGAGATTCTATTTATGTTATCGATTAAATCTTTCATAATTTTACCTCTTTGCCGTTTTGTTATTAATTTTTCTCAGAACTTATACCAAAGAAGTCCCTTATCACAATTATATGATTTTGAAATTTTATGTCAAGCGAAGGCATAGAGAAAAGATAGTAGGCATGGTTTTAATCGTGCAATAAAAGGCCAATTTCAGGCGAGAAGAATAACCGTAAAAGGGGAAAAGCTCCACTTTGTGGGAAATAGGTACGGACATATTAACCACTTAATGGAAATAAAGGAAGCAGAGAGTCCCTTTTTATTACCACAAGTTCATTCCGAAAGCGGAGATGCTGAAACGAGTAACGTCACCCTGAATTTATTTCAGGGTCTCAGATATTCTGAAAAAATTTCAGAATGTACTGTGTCAAGCAGATACAAAAATCTCTTGTTTATTGACCACATAATTCACATCATAATCCTGCCCGTTCT
>JAACEC010000130.1 GCA_011682715.1 Pseudomonadota bacterium | reverse complement strand
GTTCTGACGGGAGGTATTGTGTACAACGATTACTGTGTCGATAAAATAAAAGAGAGAATAAATTTTATGAATAAACCTGTCTTTGTATACCCCGGCGAGGACGAATTAATTGCTATGGCAGAATCGGTATACAATGTGGAATCAAGCGTTTACCCGGCAAAGGATTATGAGTAACTATTTAAAAAATGTATGGCTTGCCGATTTTCTCGGAGCCGAACTTTCGTTCTTCGTTTTGTCTTTTATAACAGGAAATTTTAATCAAACGGCGAAAATAATTATTTCCTTTGTCATGTTGGGTATTTTTCTTCTCCGTTACCTGTTCAGATTAAAGCAAAAAATCGGGACAAAATTACTCGAGATTTTTATCACTATTTTAATAATCGTATTATCCTATCGAGTTGATATCAGACTAATACTAATCGTAGGACTTTACACTCTTCTTGCAGTTTGCGAAAGCAGCATAAAGGATAAATTTATAGAAGGAAGTCAGAGAATCCTTTTTTCGCTGATTGGGTATTCCTTTTTGTTGTTTTTGGGAACACGCGGAATAGTAATATTTTTGTTCGTCCTGTTGTTACATCTGATGATTGCAACGGCAAGAGAACTTCTTTACTTCAGTTCGCTTGAAAACGAGGCCAACGAGAATTATGTGGAAAGGGTAAAAAAACAGTTCTTTATCGCCAGATTTATTATATACATATTTTTCGTCTATTCTCCCATGGCTCTGGCTTTAAAAATAGTCCGATTTATACCCTATTTAGTCCCCCTATTTCTTCTAATAGACATTCCTTACATTATGTTTATTTCATATATTCGTATAAGTCATAGCAACAAAAACTTCAAAAGAATTACACTGTTTATATCGTATAGCATTCCTCTTTTCTATTTAATTCTATTAACAGGAAGGTTTTAATGGAGATATTGAAAGCGGCACTTTTAGGTATAATCCAGGGATTAACAGAATTTTTACCTGTATCCAGTTCGGGACATCTCGTTATCGCTCAGAAACTACTTCATTTTTCCGAACCGCCGGTTCTTTTCGACATTACACTTCACCTTGCAACGGCACTTGCGGTTATTGCGATTTATTACAAGGAGATTTGGGACCTGACCCTCGCCCTCTTCAAAGGTAGAATACTTGTTACAAAACAGGGATACCGACTCAGCAGTAAGAGATTTCACTATGTTCTCGTTTTAATCATCGCCCTTATTCCCGCCGGATTGGTTGGGTATTTTTTCAATGACTATATAACAAAGGCATTCAGCAACCTACTGGTAGTTGCAATAGGGCTTTTTGTCACTACGGTTATTCTTTTTCTGTCAAAATATTTTAACAAGGGAAAAGGAGATATAAATTTTAAAAACGGCACTGTTGTCGGTATTGCACAGGCTTTTGCAATCATACCGGGGATATCCAGGTCAGGCAGCACGATCTTTGCCGCTATGGCTTCCGGCGTTAAGGGGAAGAATGCTGCCGATTTTTCGTTCTTACTTTCTGTCCCTATTATAATCGGCGCTTTTATCTTCGAATTGAAAGGAATTGTCAATTCACATGTTAGTATTGCGATCCTTGTAACGGGATTTATTTGTTCTTTTGTCGCCGGTTATTTCTCGATAAAATTGCTGCTTAGCTTCATAAGGCGGGGGAAATTTCATTATTTTGCATATTACACTGCTGCAATGTCCGCTTTATCACTTATACTTTTCTTTGTGATGGGGTAAATCATGAGAAATGATAAGAGAAAAGCGGACGAATTAAGAAAAATATCGATAACTACTCACTACATTGAAAGTGAAGAGGCATCGGTGCTTGTCGAATTCGGAAAAACACATGTGCTCGTTACTGCAACCGCATTGAATGGCGTTCCTCCTTTTGTGAAACAAGGCGGATGGATTACGGCGGAATACGGTATGCTACCGCGATCATCACCTCACAGAATTTCCAGAGAAAGGAGAGGTGTTGCCGGGAGGAGTACCGAAATTCAGCGACTCATAGGCAGATCCCTGAGAGCTGCCTGTGATCTCGACAAATTAACAGATTGCACAATTATAATAGATGCTGATGTAATCCAGGCCGATGGCGGGACAAGAACCGCTTCCATAACCGGAGGATACGTAGCTCTTTACATTAAGCTCAAACAAATGTCGAATGAAGATAAAATCGATGAATTTCCGGTAATACGGCAAATCGCCGCCGTAAGCGCCGGTATAAAAAACAACCGGATTCTGCTCGACCTCAACTATGGCGAGGACTCTACAACGGATGTTGATTTAAACCTCGTAACGGACAGCAAATTTTCCATTATCGAAATTCAGGGAACGGGAGAGAGAGCTACATTTACAGTCGATCAACTTAATAAAATGTTAAAGATAATGAAAAAGGGATTGGGAGAACTTTTTGAAATTCAGAGGGATGCTTTAAAAGAATATGAGTGAAGAAGAAACATATATAAAACGATTGAACAAAGTCCGTAAAGTAGCGAGACTCGATAAGTATATCGCTTCACTGGATGTTAATCTTTCCCGATCTAAGATAAAGGAATTGATTCTTGACTGCAAAGTTACCGTGAATGGTGAATGCATAAAACCACATTACCAGCTAAAGAAGGGTGATGAAATAAAAATCGTTTACACAAAACCAAAGCCCTTTGAGATCAAGGGAGAAGATATATCCATCAACATTCTGTACGAGGACGGCGATATTATTGTGGTCAATAAGGATCCCGGTATGGTGGTTCATCCGGCAGCGGGAAACCTCACGGGAACCCTTATCAACGCACTTATGGGCAACAGAAAGGAGCTGAGCAAACCCAACGAAAAAACCCGCCCCGGCGTAGTCCACAGACTGGACAAAGAGACATCGGGAATACTCGTGTTTGCCAAGACGGAGGAAGGACATCTCGGACTTACAAGACAGATTGAAAATAGGAGTATGCACAGAGAGTACATCGCTTTTGTCTGGGGCGATATGGAATTTAATGCCGGCAGGGTGAATGCTCCTATAGGAAGAGACCTGAAGAACAGGTTGAAAATGTCCGTCACGGATATACATTCGAGAAATGCCCTCACCGATTACTTTGTTGACAAACGTTATAAAATCATTACGAAACTGAGACTTAAACTTCATACGGGGAGAACACACCAAATAAGGGTTCATATGCAGCACATCAGACACCCGGTAGTTGGAGACCCCAGTTATGGCGGACGGTTACTGCAGGTTGCCGGCAAATATCTGAAGGGGAATATAAATACGTTCAATATCATAATGGGTATTATAAAAAGACAGGCGCTTCATGCCACAAAGCTCGGTTTTATACACCCCACAAAGGGCTATTACATAGAATTCAACGCCCCTCCCCCGAATGACATGCAAAGCCTTGAGGGATTCCTTAAACAGACCATGAATTAAATATTTGACATTTTTCTTATAATTTATTAAATTTAAGGTTCTTCGCTATTTAGTATGGATAAAGTATTGCCATAGGTAAGATTAAGTAGTATTTTAAGGGAAAAAAGGAGGGAATAATGATAAGTGATCTTTTTTTTCAAGCTCTTAATCTTTCGAATCCGTGGAAAGTTGTAAAGGTAAATTTTTCGAGAGAGGAAAAGCGATTAGACATCTATCTTGATTTTGAGCGTGGGAGTAAGTTCAGTTGTCCTGTGTGTGGGAAGGAAGGTCTTAAGGTCTATGACAGTAAGAAGGAAAGAGTATGGAGACATCTCAATTTTTTTCAATATGAAA
>JAACEC010000129.1 GCA_011682715.1 Pseudomonadota bacterium | reverse complement strand
TTGAGAATGTACAGCGTGAGAGTCTGAATCCCATAGATGAGGCACGAGGGTACAAGCGACTGATGAATGAATTCGGAGAGACACAGGATGAGATCGCACACTCCATAGGAAAATCGAGGGCTGCAATTACCAATTCAATGCGATTACTTAAACTGCCTCAGGCAATACAGGAAATGCTGATAAAGGGAGATTTGAAAGAGGGGCATGCGAGAATAATTTTGAGATTGGACAGTGATAAGGATAAATTGGCTCTTGCAAGAAAGGTGAAAAGTAAGGGGGTAACTGTCAGGCAACTGGAGAAAATGATAAAACCGAAATACCCGCAAAAGCAGAGTAAAATTGCCGAGTCACCGTTCATGAAGGATATTGAAATCCAACTTTCCCGCCATTTTGGAACCAAGGTAAAGATAGACAGGCGAGGGATGGGGGGAAACATAAAAATAGAATTTTACTCGGATGAAGATTTTTCAAGGATTATAGAATTAATAAAACAATTTGAAGATAAAGAGGTGTAAATGGATATAGTAGAGATCCTGAAAACGCTTTCTTCCTCCTACGGTTTGAGTTCCTTCGAAGATAATGTTATAAAAAAGGCGGAAGAGCTTGTAGCCCCGTATACCGATGCAATAAGCAGGGATAAGGCAGGAAATTTGACCGCTTATAAAAAAGGGACGGAAGGGAAAAATAAGGTTTTGATAGCCACCCATATCGATGAAGTAGGACTGATGGTTTCCGGTATCGAAAAAAACGGATTGCTGAGATTTTCAACCGTCGGAGGTATCGATTTGAGGATTCTTCCGGGAATGGAAGTAATGGTTATCGGAAAGAAAAACATACCCGGCGTAATCGGCTCCATACCCCCACATTTCCAGAGTGAGAAGGATAGGGGCAAAGCATACGGAAGGGATGACCTATACATAGATACGGGACTCGATACTTCAAAATTGAAGCAAATGATAGATATAGGAACGCCTATCGTGTACAGAGCGAGGTTTAGCGAATTAAAGAATAAAAAATTCGCAAGTAAATCGTTGGACAACAGAGCGAGTTGTGCGGCTATGATTTATGCGATGTATGAACTCACGAAGTTAAATCATAAATGGGATGTCTATGGTGTATTTACATTGCAGGAAGAGTGCACGATGCTCGGCGGAAAAACGGCAGGATTCAATACGGATCCCGATTTGGCGATAGTGATGGACGCCACTTTCGGTTTGCAGCCCGGTGTTTCAAAAGACGAAGGCTTTGATATAGACTCCGTTTTGACAATTGCGAGGGGTCCCAATCTACATCCCGAAGCTACGAAAGATCTGATGCATGTTGCAGAAGAGGAACATATAAAATATGAGATAGAAGTGGCAGCCGGAATGAGCGGAACGGATGCAACGGGAATTCAAATATCAAGAAAGGGCATTCCGACGGTACTTATATCTCTCCCCATAAGAAATATGCATACTTCAAGCGAAACAATCAATATAAATAGTGTTATCAATGCGGGGAAGTTGACTGCACGATATATTGCCTCTCTCGACGAAAATTATGAGAACCGTTTTGAGTAACGGAGGAATGATGAATATAGAAAAATTTTCCAATGCAATGGGTGTGTCAGGGGACGAATGGGAAATTCGTAGGATACTCATAGAAGAAGCGAAAAAATATGCAGACAACGTTGAAACAGATGCCATGGGAAATGTTATTGCCATGAAAAGGGGAAACGGTGGCAAAAAGAGGCTGATGGCAGTTGCCCACATGGACGAAGTAGGCTTTCTCGTTACAGGAATCGACGAATCGGGTTTTTTGAAGCTCGGAAGAGTGGGGGGAATTGATCCTCGTGTCTGTGTCGATAAAAGGGTAATTGTCGGAAGAGACAAAATCCCCGGCGTTATAATGATTAAACCGATTCATCTTACCTCGAGAGATGAAAGAAATAAACCGGCGCCATTTTCTTCTCTGCTGGTTGATATAGGAACGGGAAAGAAAGAAGAAACTGAAAGATATGTGAAGCCGGGAGACCCTGTTGCTTTCGATACGAAATTCGAAAAGTTTTCGAACAATATAATAAAAGGAAAAGCTTTCGATGACAGATTAGGTTGTGTAGCCGTTCTAGAATTATTGAAGAAAAGATACAAACACGATTTTTACGCGGTTTTCACAGTGCAAGAGGAAGTCGGACTGAGAGGTGCTTCCGTAATCGGCGAGCGTATAAAAGCCGATTATGCAATTATTTTGGAAGGAACCGGAGCGCAGGATTTTCCTCACAAAAAGGACATTAACAAAAGCCCTGAAATCGGAGCCGGTCCCTGTGTGACCATTAAAGACGGGAGATCATTTGCCTCTCCGGAATTGTTAAAATTGACGGTAAAGACAGCGGAAGAAAACAAGATCCCATTCCAGTTCAAAAAGCCGGGAGTGGGAGGAACGGATGCCGGTGTTATACAAATAGCCGGCACAGGTATAAAGACAATTGTTTACGCAACACCGGCAAGATACATACATTCGCCTGTGTCAATCAGTTCCGTAAATGATTTGAAAGATAAGATCAATTTAACCGATCTGGTTTTAAAAAGTTTATAATTAGGAGGAATAATGAGAGAGCTAATTAAAAAGCTTACCGAAATATCATCTCCCTCCGGTAATGAGGATGATATTAGAAATTTCATTAAAAAAGAGATAAAGAATCACTGTGATTCCATAGAGACAGATGCGATGGGAAATCTGATTGCCAGGATCAACGGAAAGAAGAACGGAAAAACCGTTTTATTCGATGCACACATGGATGAGATCGGCGTAATGGTAAATCACATCGACCAAAACGGATTTTTAAGATTTACGGCCATCGGCGGGTTTTTTCCTTTCCATGCTCTTGTTCACAGAATTAGGTTTCAAAACGGTGTCATAGGCGTTATAGGGGAGGAGAAGAGAGATAGCTCTACGAAGGTATCACCCCTTGATAAGCTCTATATCGATATCGGGGCAAAGAGCAAAAAGGAAGCGGAGAAAATGGTCGGTATAGGTGATATGGGTACATATGCCGCAGAGACAATCGTAACAAAGGACAGAATTATTGCCAAATCCCTTGATGACAGAATCGGCTGTTATATTATGATCAAAGCGATGAAGACAATTAAAAATCCCAAAAATACCGTTTATTTCGTTTTTGCTTCCCAGGAAGAAGTCGGTGTAAGGGGAGCTCGTCCCGCCGCTTATAGAATTGACCCCGATTGTGCCGTGGCACTTGATGTTACGGGTACGGGCGATACGCCGGAATCGAACAAAATGGAAGTAAAACTCGATGGCGGAGCAGCGATAAAGGTAAAAGATTCAGGGATGATTACGAATCGTAAAATCAGAGATGAACTCGTTGATGTGGCGAAAAAACATAAGATAAAATACCAGTTTGAGATTCTCGAGCATGGTACTACGGATGCTTTCGGAATACAGATAACAGCCGGCGGAATCCCCACCGGAGCTATTTCTATCCCGTCGAGGTACATACATTCTCCGTCGGAGATGGTTTCCGTTTCGGATGTAGAGGCTTGTACCGATCTCGTGGTGGCATTCGCAAATGAATATGATGTTTAAAAAAGCCCATGATTACTTTACCCTGATTCTTGTTTCTGCAAGAGGCGGTAAATTAAAAACGTATCATCTTAGCAAATTGTCTATCATTTTGATATTTTTCATACTCATACTGTTTCTTACACTGCTCGTAATAGGAGCATTTTCATACGGTAGGGTTTATGTGAC
>JAACEC010000128.1 GCA_011682715.1 Pseudomonadota bacterium | reverse complement strand
TACCTATCTTCGCCCCTTTCATTACATGTGAAAAATGCCATATTTTAGTCCCCTCACCTATTTCCGCCCCTTCTTCGACAATAGCCGTTTTATCTATATACGTCTTTTTCATTTCACCTCACCTTGCGATAGTTTATACCGGTTGCGTTTCTAACTTTTTCCATTACAATATCAGCTTCTTTTTTTGCTTTTTTTGCACCGCTTTCAAGTGTGTCAATCACTTCCTCTCTGTGGTTCATGTAGTATTCCCGTCTCTCTCTGAACGGAGCAAAATAATCCATAATCCTACCGAATAATTCCTTCTTAACATCACCGTACCTTAAACCGGGTGTTAAAAACCGGTTTCTTAGCTCCCCTCTCTCATCGTTATTTAAAAATAAGGAATAAATCTTAAACAGTACGCTTTTATCAGGGTTCTTCTGTTGATCGACGGGTGTGGAATCGGTGACAATGCTCATAACGGCTTTTTTTATCTCCTTCTCCGGAGCAAATATTTTTATCGTGTTATTATACGATTTGGACATTTTCTGACCGTCTATTCCCGGTACCGTTGCAACATTTTTATCGATATCAGGTTCCGGTATCACAAGTATGTCACCGTAAATATTGTTAAATTTAATGGCAATGTCCCTTGCAATTTCAACATGCTGCTTTTGATCCTTTCCAACGGGAACCTTTTCCCCGCTATAGAGTAGAATATCAGCAGCCATTAAAACGGGATAACTGAATAAACCATGATTGGGACTGATCCCTTTTGCAATTTTATCCTTGTAAGAATGAGCCCTTTGTAAAAGCCCTACAGGTGTCTGATTCGCCAATATCCATGTAAGTTCCGTAACCTCCGGCACATCGGATTGAACGAAAAATACAGCTTTATCGGGATTAATACCGAGTGATAGAAAATCCACAGCTGCATTAAATGTGTTCCCGGCGAGAGCTTTTCCGTCGGTAACCGTTGTGAGAGCATGGTAATTCACAATAAAACAGAACAAATCATTATTGTTCTGATATTCGATCATCCTCTTCATCATTGCAAAATAGTTCCCTATATGCAACGATCCTGAAGGTTGAATACCGGAAAGAACTCTCATATCATCTCCTTTTACGGGAATATTACACGAATAAAGGCTGTTTGTCAAGCATGATTATTGCATACACATTAGGATTTTACCTCAAAACCCATCTCCTTTTATTCGAATAATACTTGACATGCTTTTATCAATCTGATATGATTTTTTTATGAAGGGAAGGGAAATATTTTTTATTAAATCACAAATTGAAACAAATCTTGCTCTCGTTACTCTTTTAGTGAAAGTTTTTTATAATAACGATTTAATTAATCGGAGGTAATTATGATTAATCATGAAAGCAAAATCCCCGTAAAAACTTTGAACTCTCCCGATCTCGAAAATGTAAATAAGCAAATTCTCGCCGGACCGAAAGACGGTTTTAATGGATTTATGAGGGAATTTATTCTCGGGGATGGTGGCTTTACACCATTGCACAAACATGATTGGTACCATCTCAATTACGTTATCTCGGGAAAGGGTATTTTGATATATAACGGTAAAGAACATCTGCTAACCAAGGGCAGTGTTGCATATGTTCCGCCTATGGTGGAACATCAATTCAGAAACACAGGGAAGGAGGAATTAAAGTTCTTATGTTTGGTTCCGGAAAAAGGGGACTCTTATTAGCATTTCTATTTATATTTAGTGTATCAAATCTTTACTCATCACCTGTAATCAGCGAAGTGATGAGCAATGTCAAGGGAAGTGATACGGGAGCGGGTAGCCCCGGGGATCGCAACGAATATGTAGAGTTGTATAATGGTTCCGATTCAAATATTGTTATAACACACTATTTTATTGGCGACGGTGATGCCGTTGATAACATAGATGTTTGGAACGACAGTCTGGGCCAGCCTGCCAATAATGTTTTGATAACCGATTCTATTTTACATCCGCATCAATTTGCCGTTATTCTCGATCCCGAATACTGTGAGAAGGAGTATGCAAACCAGTCCTATTTTATGCCCTACGGTTTCGGAGATAGTTGTCTTATTCTTACAGTGGGAAACACAACAATAGGAGACGGCCTCTCTACATCGGATCCCATCTTTTTATACGATTCCAACCTTGTTATAGTGGATACGTACGGAACTCCTTTCGATACGTTAGATAATATACCCCGTGATCCCGGTGATGGTATTTCCATGGAAAAAATTTATCTCAACGGAACGGACGGGGAAAATAATTGGCAACCGTCAAAATCTCCTCTGGGATGTACACCGGGCAAATATAATTCCGTTTCCGAGAATAATCTAATCAAGGTCGATTTTTCTTACCAAACGCTTGCCGATACATTTGTCTTAAAATTTGATTTGATCAATAATTTTCACATAGATTTACAAAATACCGATGTATGGTTGAATTTGCTCGAATTCTCCGGTGTCGGGGATATGGAAAATATCGATTCGGTCATCCTATTTTCCGGAAATATAGAAGACTCGGTCTTCAATTTGGAATACAGAAAACCTCTCAACGAACCCGCAGTCCACATGGCTCAATTAATAATTAAAAACACTCAAATATCTTCAATACATGATTTTTGGATAAATAACAACATGAATTCGATTCCCCCCTTAGAGATAAACGAAATCCTGGAACATAACGGGATATTGCCCGACTGGATTGAAATACACAATATTTCAGATGATACGATAAAACTCAACGATTCCCATATCGATATTGGCACAAGGACATACGAACTGCCCGATTTCTCCGTAAATCCCGGTGAATATAAGGTTATTCTTCATGATACAGCATCGTTTTTTCTGAGATATTCGAGGAATATTGATCTTTTGATTTCCAGGAGCAATTTAACCATAAGCTCGGGGGATACACTTAGATTCCGTTTGAGGAACTGTACCATGGATGAACTTTACATAAACAGAGATTTACATTTTGGACAGGATACAAGCATAGAACGAATAAAAAGCTCTGTTCCAGCTTCAAATGAAGACAATTGGACATTTTCAAGGAATGAAAAAGGAGCTACTCCGGGAGAAAAGAACAGTGTTTCCGATACATCTCTAATTGAAGAACAAGATACGATGTCTGTTTCTCCGAATCCCTTCGACTACAAAAGGGATAACGCAATCTCATTTAAATTCCCGGCGAACTCTTACATGATTAAATTCATACACATATACAAAACGGATGGCTACAAACTTGCTGATTTAAAAATAAACAATCCCTACTTGAAAGAAATACTATGGAAACCGAAGTCCAATAACGGGAATGATTTTTCAACAGGATTATATATAGCGGTTTTTAAGTATGAAGACAATAACGGCAAGGAGCATTTGATAAAAACACCCCTTGCCGTAAAAAATCGATAGCTACTTTATTACAACAAATTCTATTCTTCTATTACGCGCTCTTCCGGCTCTCGTAGTATTGGGAGCTATGGGCATTGATTCACCGTAACCTCTTGCAATTAATCTTGAGGGAGAAATGCCCATCTGAACGAGATATGCTTTCACAGCATTGGCTCTCGCAAATGACAGGCGTAAATTACTGTTAGCGCTTCCCACACTATCCGTATGCCCCTGTATTTCAACCGTTATGTCGGGATATTCTTCAAGCAATTTTACAACTTTATCGAGAATAGTATAAGAAGAAGGTTTTATCGTTGCACTACCCGAATCAAAGTAGATTCCCTGAAGTATGAAATGCGCTTTTTTCTTCAAAAGTTCGAAATTCCTTATCATCGG
>JAACEC010000127.1 GCA_011682715.1 Pseudomonadota bacterium | reverse complement strand
TCAAAAGAAACGGGAAAAGGGAAATATATTAATACAAAATTCACAATGGGTGGAGACACATTTTACTTTTTCATAAAATCTCTACATAGAGGAGCTTATCATAATGTAAGGAATTTGCTTATTGTTTTATTCGGTGTACTACTTTCGTTTTCCATCACGCTTTTCGTATGGTTGCTTTTCAAAAATATAGACGAACAGAAAACAGCAAAAAACAAAATATATGAGATGTATAATGAACTAAAACAGAAACAATATGAGATTAATACAATTATTGAGAATAATCCGGATGCCATAATAAGAATTGGTAAGGACGGAGAAATTTTCCAGGTAAATGAAGAATTTTTCAGAATTGTGGGATATGATAAAAACAATAAATACCCGGGGAATATTTTTGAATATACCGATGAAGTAAACCGAGATAAATTAAAGGAAAAAATAGAAAATTTGGTTATCGAAAAAAGGACAGAGAAATTATTTGGAATCGAGGTTAGAAGAAAAGATGGAGATACGGCTGTTGCAGAATTGAGTATTATTCCCATTGTAGAAAATCCGGAATGTAATTATTTGTGGATATTTGCAAGAGATTTGACTGAATTTAACAAATTGGAAAAGAAAACGGAGCAGCAAACCAAGATGGAGGCAATAGGAAATGTTACAGGTAGAGTAGCACACGATTTCAACAATGTTTTAACGGGGATTATAGGATATTCGGATATGATTATAAATACAGAGAAAGCGGATGGAACATTAGTCGAATATGCAAGAAATATTAAGAAAGCAGGTTTAATCGCCAAAAATCTTATAAAAGATCTTTTACAATTCAGCAGGAAGCAAAAGTTAAACAAAGAGGTATTCGATTTAAACAAATTGATAATAGAATATGTAAACATACTGAAAGGCTCGGTTAAAAAAGATATATTAATAAAATTAAAACTTGATAATGAACAATGTATTATAAGTGCCGATAAAAACAAAATTGAGAGTGTGTTGCTGAACCTCATAACGAATGCCATTGATTCGATAGAGAGAAAAGGCATTATTCAAATAAAAACAGGACACAAAATTGCAGATGATAATTCGTATGTGGTTCTGACTATTGAGGATAACGGGAAAGGAATTCCCGATGATATTACTAACAGAATTTTCGAACCGTTTTTTACTACCAAAGAAGAAGGAAAAGGTACCGGACTCGGTTTGTCCATAGTCTACGGAATAATAGATCAGCATAACGGTGATATTTCGGTTAAAAGCAAATTAAATGAGGGTACAGTCTTTGAAATTGTTTTACCCGAAGTTAAAACCGATCCGGAAAAAAATCCGTCCATATCGGATCGGGTAGAAAAAGGAACGGGAAAGATTTTACTTGTGGATAATGATAAAAAGAGCCTTGATGTAATTAACAATATGCTCAAAGTTCTTGGTTATAATGTTGAGCCTACCGATTCTCCTCGGGATGCCCTTGATATTTATAAAAATGCACCGGATAAATATGATTTGGTTGTAGCTGATTATATGATGCCCGATATAAACGGACTTGAGATGCTTAAAATGATGCGGAAAATTAATCCCGTTTTAAAAGCAACAATAATCTCCGGATATATTGATGACAATTCATTTCTTGATAATAATGAATTTGTCATTCTAATGAAACCTTTTACAATGGAAGAATTATCACGGATAATAAAAAAACTGTTAAAGTGAATTTTCTAAGTTTTATTTGGATACTATAATTTTAATGCTAACTATTGAGAGAATAGGATGAAAAGGTATAATTTATTGTGATAAGAATCGGGCATAGGGGAGCTGCCGGATATGAACCGGAAAACACACTATTATCCTTTTCAAAAGCAATTGAAATCGGTGTAGATATGATTGAACTGGATGTCCAATCTTGTGCATCAGGTGAAATTGTCGTAATGCATGACCTTAAAGTAGACAGAACGACAGATGGCAAAGGGTATGTTAGTTCTTTAAGCATCGACGGAATTAAAAGATTACACGCAGGTAAAGATCAAACAATACCGACTCTATCGGAGACACTTGATTTTATTAAAGGTAGAGTAGGGGTGAATGTAGAAATAAAAGAGAGAGGTATTTCAGCTCGTGTATATGATATTCTGAATGAGTTCATTGAAGGAGGAATATATAGAGAACAGGATTTCCTTGTATCTTCGTTCGACCAAATTGAGCTATACAACTTTACTAAAGTAAATGATAATATACCGATTGGTGTATTGTTATCCGGGATTCCGTTCTCTTTCCCGAGATGTCTTGAGGAATTAAATGCACAAGCGGCAAATTTAAATGTGGAATTTATAAATAGTGAAATGGTTAGTATCGTCCATTCATTGGGAAAGAATGTGAATGTGTGGACTACCGATGACCCTGATGATATCGCAAGAGTTAAAGTAATGGGAGTTGATGGTATTATTTCAAACTTCCCCGATAGAATCCGTTGAAAGAAAATAATCGGATAAAAACCCGAATCTTATAAAATAATTTTTCTACTTGATTAAATAACTAATTTATGGTATTTCTAACATTATTTATGGAGATTATATGATTGTAGCGGTAGATGGCCCTTCGGCTGCTGGGAAAAGCACTACGGTAATAGCCCTCAGTCGGGAACTGAACTTTCTTTATATTGATACGGGTGCAATGTACAGGGCATATACATTAATGGCACTCAGATCGGAAATTCCCCTCGAAGATGAATCTGCAATAAGTGCTTTAAGGGATAAAGTGGAGATTGAACTCGTTAATCATCCCGAAGGAATGGTAGTACTACTGAACGGAGAAGATGTATCAAAAGAGATAAGAATGGATTATATTTCAAAATCGGTGTCCATTGTTTCATCCTACATGCATGTAAGAGAAAAGATGGTGGAACTACAACGAGAGATGGGGGATAATCAGGCAGTAATTTGCGAAGGTAGAGATATCGGAACGGTTGTTTTCCCCAATGCCGATTTAAAGATATTTTTGACAGCCGACGTAAAGGAAAGGGCGAGGAGAAGACAAAGAGATTTATTAAAATTAAACATAAATAAAGAGCTTGATGAAATTAAAAGGGATCTTGCGAGGCGAGATCAATTGGATTCAAGCAGAAAGATTAGCCCTCTTAAAAGGGCTGAAAATGCTGTGCTCATAGACACCACATTCATGACATTCAAGGAGCAGGTAAATTTTATAAAGGAGTTGATTTTGGCTAAGAATGAAGGCAAGTTTTAAATTTGGTATTAAAATATTAGGTACATTTCTTTACCATATCTGCCGGATGAGGGTATATGGTAGAGAAAACTTGCCGAAACCTCCTTTTATATTGGCTCCCAATCATATCTCAAATTATGATCCGCCGGTTGTCGCAATCGCTTTAAAAAAGTACGAAATTTATTTTTTGGCCAAAGAAGAGTTATTTCTCCCCAACAAGGCATTTGCTTATGTCATTGAAAAGGCAAATGCTATCAGATTGAGAAGAGGAGGGATCGATCTTGATGCAATAAGGATTGCCATAGAGAAACTGAAAAAGGGTTATCCCGTAGTTATATTTCCCGAAGGAACGAGGAATAAAACGGACAAATTGCTCTTGCCGGGAAAGGCGGGTGTTGCATTTTTGATGATGAAAGCGAATGTTCCCATTGTTCCTACGTTGATAATCGGTACAAACAGAGGGCTTATCAGGGCTATCTTGGGGAAAAGTGAATTAAGTGTAACATTTGGTAAGCCGGTTTACCCTCATGTATGGGAGTCGATGAAACCGAAAGAAGCCAGAGAGTATTTGGCT
>JAACEC010000126.1 GCA_011682715.1 Pseudomonadota bacterium | reverse complement strand
GTATAATCAGATTGAAAATGGGAGTATGGAATCGCTTAGTAAGGACACAATAGCGTGCCCCTCTGATACATTCACACATGTAAGCGGTTGGCTTGAGGGGGATTACGCGAATAATCGGGTGGCATCGGATTATGTGCATTCCGGGACATATGCCATTAAGCAGGTTATCAATAATTGGGGTGAAGCAGGGGTGAAAAAGAGTTTTTTGTATCAGGATATAAATGTAGTTCCCGGACTTGAATACGGCTTTTCCGCTTATGGCAGAAAATATGACGGAAGCGGCAATATCATGTATCTTGAAGCTGAAACATTCGATTCTTTGCATCAGTTGATTAACACGTACAAATCCGATTCCATTGTTAGTGATAGTAATATGTTTTTGCCTTTGTCCATGAATTTCGTAACCGATGCGGGGAGCAAATTTGCAAGGTTTAAACTCGTGATCGAGGGGGATACTTCCTGGGATAGATGGGATGATGTCAACATAACTTCATCGGATTCTATTACGAGTTTTGATACGCTTTTTGTAGTAAATGTAGATGACCCTGAAGTTATAATTTATGATAATCCGGGTGGTTCGGTTATAGACTCTGCAATAAACGGAACAAGATTGGTATGTAATTCTTTCACCAACGATAATTGGTATCGCGTGTATCTGCCGGGCGGTACTTTTTCCTCGGGTTATGGATGGATATACGGAGGAGATGGCATAAACGAGCAACACCTGTCAGGATCGCAGATTACAAATTATGTAAGATGTAAAACAGGGGCATTGAATATTAGAAAGGGACCGGGGACGAGTTATGATATCATTACAAATATGGTTGAGAATCAGTACTTTGCCTTCATTGATTCGAGTGGTTATTGGTATCACATTTACATTCCGACTGTAAACGGAGAAACGGACGGTTGGGCATCGAACAATAACAACAGTTATCTTGATTTCTATAACGGGGGGCCAAAACTTCCCTATGGAGCAAATCTCGATTCTATGGATTATCCGAGCAATATATTCATGAATGATACGGCATCTGTCTACATGTTATTTAAGAATATAGGTAATTCATCATTTGACAGTTCTACTATTCTGACTATTTCAGATCCGAGATATGCCAGAGGTAATTTCTATGACGGTAGTTGGATAGATACGGCAGATGTAATCGGATGTACTAACAATGCTTTACCGGGGCAATTTACTCAAATTACATTTAAAATAAGAGGTAACGAGGTAGGTATATTCACCGATTACTTTAATTTGAGAGAAGAGGGATTTTGCTGGTTTTCGGATATGGGTAATATAGGACCTTCTGATTCGGCTATAGCAATAACGGTTGATGTTAGTACACAAGGTATTCATAAGGAGAAGGTGACAAGAAGAGCGGTGAAAATCTCCTACTATAACGGTTTTATAACGGTGAAAAACGCAAAGGGAATGAACCTTGCAATCTTTAACATATCGGGTAGAAAAATATTTGAAGATAGAGTTAATGAGAATTATAAAAAGAAGATGGATTTGAGAAGAGGTGTCTATTTTGTAAAAGTAGACCGGAAAGGGAAGGGTCCCGTAAAGAAAATTACCGTTTTGGAATGAGTTGCATAGAGAAAAGTAATCGGATTCCAAGTTTATTATGAGCTAATATTGTTTTTAAAGGGATTCTTTGATTATTAAGTTTCTCTATCTCTGAGATTTCCCTTTTTTATGCATCTTTTAATACCTCGTATGTGAGATTTTAATATTGTAAGCTCCCCAGAAAATTTATTTGACTTTTAGCTCAAATCGATTTAGTATTATTTATAATGGTATATGATATGAAACAACTGCTTGGGGGGAAAGAATTATTCTTATAATGGAAGGTTTTTCTGAAATAATGACTTTTAAGAAGTCCACGAAATACCTTCCTACTTATAGAGAAACACGGTCAAGCAAAATCCCAACTATGAAAGTTGAATTTAGTAAAATAGAGTGAGATTTATACTCATGTTGTACATAGCACGATTAATAGCTAAAAGTAAGAATTAAAAGGAGGCTACTATGTTAATGAAACAAAAAGAATATCTTAGATATTTAAATAAGGTCGAAACAAAACTTGAATCAATTGAACTTCCAGCATCAATTAGAGACTCATTTTATTTAAAACCTCTCCAACAGGCAATAAAGGATAGAGAGTTACTTATACCAGTAGTTGGTGCATTTAGTGCTGGGAAAAGCACTCTCATTAATTCATTCATAGAAAAAGATATATTACCGGTTGGAATAACTCCATCAACAGCACTCGCCACAGAATTAAGATATGTAGAATCTGGGAATGAACGGATTGAAGCGGTAAAAGCTGATTCAACATTTGATACTTTTTCACTGGAAGAAATTACCAATTTAGGTAAAATAGCATATAAATACAAGTTTATTAGGTTATTTATTAGTAATCCAAGATTATTAGAGATACAACCGTTAGTGCTTGTTGATATGCCAGGATTTGAATCGCCTTTAGATCTACATAACCAAGCAATAATGGAATATATCAACAAAGGTGTTTATTACATTGTTCTTATAAGTGTTGAAGATGGAACCATTACCCGTTCTATGCTTCGTCAACTTGAAGATATTCAAGAGTATAAACGCGATTTTTCATTTTTTCTTAGTAAATCGGATCTACGTTCAAAAGAAGAGGTAGAAGAAATCAAAAGTAATCTCCAAAAGGAGCTTAAAAACGATCTTGATTTAAATAAACAGGTTATTGCGATTGATTCTAACAGTGGCAATAGCTTAAAACAAGCTCTTTCTCAAATTGATCCGGAAGAACTGTTTAAATCACTTTTTGTTTATGATTTAAAAGATTCTTACTACTCAATAAACGAAGCTATAAATACTTGTGTCTTGAGTTTGAGTAAAAGCAAAGAGGAAAATGAACAGGCGATAAATGCGCTACAGCAGAGCATTGAGAGCATTATATCAGAGCGGGACAGAATGATCAAAGAAGCTAAAGAAAAATATTCCGATGTAAACATAAATCGGATTGTTGATAATGTTGGTAGAGAACTATCTAATAGTATGGAAGAACTTGTTAATGCTGCAATTAATGGAGGGCAAGATGCTTTATCTAATGTTGCTTCAGAGATTATTAGACATGCTTTGATTTCAAATATTAGTGAATCTGTGAGTGAAATTAGCGATGAAATTATTGAAACATTCTCTGATAATTTGACAAAATTGTCTGATTCATCATCAGATTTTGCATTATCTGATAATTTTTTAAAAAGAATATCTGATACTACTAAAGAAATGTTGTCCAGAGGTAAAAGTGGTTTGCAAGACTTATTGGAAAAGCGTGAGGATAAGAAGGGAGCATATTATAAAGCAATAACGAGTGTCTTAGCGATAACAACGAATGTTCTCGCTCCTATAATAGAAGTTATAATAGTCTTTTTACCCGATATTCTTAGTGGTATAATAGGATACTTTCAAAAAGAAGCGCAGAAAAACAAAATTAGGAATTTCATTTTAACAGATATGATACCATCTGTAAAACGGAAATTAAGAGAGTCACTTCCTGATATATTCAACAAGCAAGTTGAAGAAATGATAAAAAGTATTAGTGAAAGATTTGAAAACGAGATAGCCCAAAAAAGAGATGCTATTAAATCTACACAGGAGGAGATAAAAAAGCGGATTACAAATATTGATGTTACAATTTCTCACTATAAAACAGTCTCAAATGAAATTAAGACATTGACTAACACAATTGTATTCGAATAAAGGAGAATGAGAAATGAATTTTATAGAAAAACAAAAACAATTAGAAAAAATTATTGCAAAATATC
>JAACEC010000015.1 GCA_011682715.1 Pseudomonadota bacterium | reverse complement strand
GAGCAATGCAATGCCGAAAGAATAAAATATACAAGTGTTTCAAAGAGAGAAAAACTCAATTAAAAAAAATCTGGCAATTAACCCGTGGGACTTTTTCATATTGCGACAATTTCAAAGAAAAACGGTTACCATGTTGATTACATTGATTTAATACAAAATCATAAGGGGAAGAGAAAATACAGTAAAGGTAAAATTGCTCATACTGAGATAGAGAAACCTGAGGTATAAGTTATTTTAATGGAAAATATTTTTGCTACGGTTTGGAAGAGGATAATTTCAGGAAAGATCTCAGGAAAATAACAAAACCGAACCTCATAATAATGGTATCCTTTATGACCCGCTGATATCCCGGAATCATCGGTACGGCGGGGGTTCTGAAATCATATTTCCCGGATGTCCCTATTGCTTTTGGGGGAATCTTTGCGACGTCACTTACGGAACACGCAAGAAAACTTCCGTTTATCGATTATGTTATTCTGGGGAACGATTTCGACAAAATCATTGGGTGAATATTGGGAATAATAGGGGGAAAAATCGATTATAAAACGGAGAGATTCGATGACCTTCCTATAATTGATTACTCGTTTTATGCTAATATCGATTCAATTACAACGATAAACAGCGTAAGTTGTCCGTTTAATTGCCCCTACTGTGACGCGTAGCTTCTTTATAAAAAAGCGTTTTATAAAAAGTCTTGCTTATATAAAATGTGAATTTAACGAATTCGGAAAATATGATGTTAAAGATATTACTTTTTATGATGATGTATTTCTTATGCACTCGCAAATCAGAGATATTTTAAAATTACTAACCGGTTAGAATTTCCGCTTTCATTTACCCAACTGTATTCATGCACGTTTTGTATCAGAAGAGGTTGCAGATCTTCTCTTCTCCGCTAATTTCACGACAATAAGATTGGGGTATGAAGTATACGATTCGTACATTCAAAAGGAGTTTGGTGGTAAGGTCAATAACAATACGATAGCTAAGGCGATTTCGAATCTTAAAAATGAGGGCTATAGACCACATCAAATAGGTGTATATGTTCTCGGCGGGCAATCTCATCGGTGAATACTCTTAGAAAAGGAACGAAATTTCTTAAGGATTTAGGTATCAGAATATACATATCCGAGTATTCTCTCGTACCCAAAACTCCCGTGTACTATGATGAAACAAAAGAAGATCCTCTTTTGACGAATAATTCGTTAAAGAGATTCATAAAAGAAGAGGAAATAGAACAATATATAGATTTAAAGAATTTTGTGAGGAAATATAACGGAGAAATAGCGGGTTAATTACCCGCTATTTCCTTAATTATATCTTTTGCGTTTTTCGTTTTTTTAAGAATTCTGAGAGCTTTTTTCAGTTGCAAATCGGTTTTGAATGTAGCTTGATACCAACCCGGTTCACCCCATAGTATTCTCGAAATGTAGCTGTTCAATGTCCCTTCTATGTTCGTCTTGTTCTTATTGAGTTCTTTCATGGAGATTGAAGTGTCTTCTTTGGCAACGTAACTTTTAAAAGCACTCCAAACATTATCGTTCATTTTATAAATGTCTTTCAACCTGTCTTTTTTGCCTACGCAGTAACTTGCCGAGAATTTGAAATAGATATTGTCTTTTGCCAGTCGAATTTCCGTGTTGGAGATCTTACGATAAGGAACTTCCACATCGGGGATTACACCGCCTGCAGATGTAATTAATCTCGAAAGTCCTCCGATTGTTCTGAATGTATCAACAATAGTATCCCCTCTAAGTTCTTTATCTATGCACCTACCCGAAGGAGTAAAATAGCGTGCAGTTGTCAGTTTCAGAGCTTCTTTCGGTCCCAGGGGGAAGACGGTTTGTACGGAGCCTTTTCCATATGTTGTATCACCTATGATTAGTCCCCTGTCCCAATCTTGAATCGCGCCGCTTACTATTTCCGAAGCACTTGCACTTCCTCTATCAACAAGAACAGTCATGGGAATATCCGTATAGGTTTTGAAATTTATTGTTCTGTAAACTTTGTCTATACCGTCCATTCTGCCTCTTGTAGATACAACCGTTGAATTTCTCGGAAGGAAATAGCCAGCGACCCTTTGAGCTTCGGTTATAAGTCCTCCCGGATTAAAACGTAAGTCTAGAATTATACCTTTTGTAGAACTGTTTACAAGACTATCAAGGGCTTTTCCCACTTCGGGAGAAGCCGTTTGGCTGAAATCCGTGAGCCTTATGTAAACATAGTGAGAATCCAGCGTTGTTGCGTAAGGAACGCTTTTCACTTTTATATAATCCCTAACAATCGTATACTTTATGGGTTCTTTTATTCCCACTCGCTGTATTGTAATATGGACTTTCGTACCCGGAATGCCGCGTAATTTCGACACTATAGTTCCTAGCGATTTATTATGTGTATTTTTACCTTCGATTTTAACGATTTTATCCCCTGCAATAATCCCTAATTTGTAAGCGGGAGTTCCCTCCATGGGAGCTATAACGACGGGATAACCGTCACTTGTACCTATTTGAATCCCTATGCCTCCGAATTTCCCACGGGTCATTATCATGAGCTCGTTGTATAAATTTTTGTCCATATAAATGGAGTGAGGGTCCAATGATCTTAACATTCCTCTTATCGCCGATGTAATTAAAGAGTCGGAATTTTCCTCGAAAACGTAGTTACTCTTTACGATGGAAAATACACGTGAGAATTTACCCAGCTGCTGTATGGTGTTATTTTCCGAGTTGCTTTGTCCTTTTGCGTTCAGGTAATAGGTCATACCTGTACCAGCGACGAAAGATGCCAATATAAATAACGATATCGCTAAAACTATCTGTTTCCTATTCATTTAATACTCCATTGCTTATAATAAGATCATTTACTTTTTCTTTAATTTGCCCGAATATTGTCTCTATGTCCGCCATTCCGTCAATTATGACGAATCTCCTTTCATTTTCCCTTGCGAGTTGAAGATACTCGCTCCTTACCCTCTTGTGAAATTCGATATCCTCCCTTTCTATTCTGTCAAATTGCTTGAGCCTCTTCAATGCAATTTGAGGTGGTACATCTATCAAAAACGTTATATCTGGTATTATTCCCGATGTGGCAAAATCGTTCATTTCTTTAATCTTTACCTTGGGGACACCTCTTCCCTCTCCCTGATAAGCCATAGTGGAATCATGGTATCGATCGCTTATGACGATTTTGTTCTCTTTCAAAGCCGGTTTTATAACCTCAAAAACATGTTGAGCTCTTGATGCGAAATAAAGAAAAAGTTCGGTCAGAGCACACATACCGAGATTATCCTTGTCCAGGAGAATTTGTCTGATGCGCTCGGAAATATCGGTTCCTCCCGGTTCGTGTGTTAAAACGACGGGGAAATCCTCCATTTTCAAATACTCGTATAATTTTTTCGCCTGGGTACTTTTACCCGAGGCTTCTCCACCCTCAAATGAGATGAAGAAGCCTCTTGATAGTAATTTCATTTACTTCTTGTCTTTCTTGTTTCCTATCTTGTATTTCTTGATATAATCTTCGGTTTTCTGCTTACATACCGAGTCGTTAAATTGTACCGGAGGTGATTTGAAAAAATAGCTTGAGGGTTCGATTATCGGACCGGCAAGGTTGTTATCGAGAGCCAATTTGGCACAACGAACAGCATCGATTATAACACCGGCGGAATTGGGTGAATCCCAAACTTCGAGTTTTGTTTCGACGTTCAGAGGAACATTACCGAAAGTTGTTCCTTCCATTCTGATATAAGCCCATTTCCTGTCAAGCAACCATGGTATGTAGTCCGACGGACCGATATGAATGTTATTGTCACCTATGTCATAAGGAAGTTGTGATTTAACGGCGTTCGTTTTTGAGATTCTCTTTGATTCCAGTCTTTCTCTTTCGAGCATATTAAGAAAATCGGTGTTTCCGCCGACATTCAGCTGGTAAGTTCTATCGAGTTTTACACCTCTGTCAACGAACAGATTTGTAAGAACTCTGTGAACGATTGTCGCACCAACTTGGGATTTGACATCATCGCCCATAACCGGGAGACCCCTTTTTCTGAATCGTTCACCCCAATAAGGTGATGTTGCTATGAAAACGGGGATAGCATTAACAAGACCGACGCCTGCGTCCAGGATCTGTTCCACATACCATTTTGTCGCTTCTTCGCTTCCCACGGGAAGGTAATTGACAACGACATCGGTTTTTGTCTCTTTTAAAAGACGAGCGATGTCCGCCGTTTTTCCGGGAGCTTTTTCAATGACATTTGACAGATATTTGCCTATACCGTCATGGGTCATTCCACGAACGACTTTTACATTAAGTTTTGGTACGTCGGTAAATTTCATTGTGTTGTTAGGATCTGCAAAGATCGCTTCGGATAAATCTTTTCCGACTTTGGTTTTGTTAATGTCACATGCAAACGAGAACTCGATATCATTAATATGATATCCACCGAGATTAACGTGCATAAGCCCGGGAATTCTGTCTTTTACATCAGCATTTCTGTAGAAATAGACGCCCTGAACAAACGATGATGCACAGTTTCCTGCTCCTATGATTCCTACTCTTACTTTACCCATAGTGCCTCCTATGATTTGATACTTTTAATCTTGTTAAATCCTACTATCAATCTCTGCAATGCCGTTAGTGTCGTAAACAATGCAAATAACAACATACCATAATTCAAGAATTTTGAAAAGAACAATATGATTATAACCAAATACAATACTCTTTCCGGTCTTTGAAAAAATCCACCTTTGAGTTCAACTCCCACACCTTCGGCTCTCGCTCTCGTGTAGCTTGTCATTATAGATCCGATCATTGCGAAGAATGTTGAGTAGATACCAAGATAGTTACCGGTTGCGATAAAATGGTATCCCATTCCCCCGAGAACAAAAAATTCCGAATATCTGTCTGAAATAGAATCGAGAAACGCCCCACTGGAAGTAATTTTCCCTGTTGTCCTGGCTAATTCTCCGTCGAATGTGTCAAAAATACTTGCAATTACTAGAATTATACCTCCTGTTAAAAACTGACCTATTGCAATTGTATATGTGGCTAATATGTTAATCAGAAGACCGGTTATAGTCAACATATTCGGTGTAAGATGCATTACAACGAACAGCCGAATAAACGGATGAACCGCCTTCCTGAAACTGTTTTTTACTTTATCACTAAGCATTATTACCTTCTATCAAAATCACAAACTCCCCTTTCAGTTTAACTTTACCCTCTTTGATCCGAGCAATAACTTCTTCGATATCTCCTCTTATAAACTCTTCGTGAATTTTTGTCAATTCCCTTGCAAGAACAATCTTTCTTTTACTGCAATGCTCCAATATCGATTGAAGTGTTTTTTGTATCCTGAAAGGGGATTCGAAAAGGATGCTCGTTTGCCATGAATTGGCAATGGATTCAAGTATAAGCGTTTTTTTCTTCCCCTTTTTGGGAAGAAATCCGAAAAATATAAAACTGTCCGTAGGCAATCCTGATCCAACAAGTGCCGTTAAAATGGAAGATGCGCCCGGAATGGGGACGACACTGATGCCCGCTTCAATGGAAGCATTGACTATACCGTATCCGGGATCCGAAATAAGTGGAGTCCCGGCATCAGAGATAAGTCCTATCAATTTCCCCTCATTTAACATATTCACAATTAAAGGAATTCTCCTGTTTTTATTCCTATCATTATACGATAAATAATGCCCTTTTATTCCGTAATGGGATAAAAGCATTCCACTATGTCTCGTATCTTCAGAGGCAATTATATCACATTTTGCCAAAATGTGCAACGCTCTCATTGTTATATCATCTCTGTTCCCTATAGGGGTTGATATAACATAAAGAGTTCCCTTTTTATTCATTGTCTTTTAAATATGATATGAATTTGATTTTCTCCAAAACAAATCTGTAATCATATATTGCCTTTGCCAATATTTTGTTATTTTGCTCATGGGGTACAATCTTATAAAAATGAGTGATAAACCGTTTTACCCATTCGGCATATCCTTTTACGTATGTTTCTTCATCAGCGAGGGCATTGTCAATAATGTTTGTTCTGTTCAATATAACATTATGAAAAAACGGATATTTTTTCTCCGCTGCCTCTTTGGAACTGGAGAGATACGATTCGACTTTGACAATACCAGCTTTTTCAATATAACCGTTTATGAGATTGCTAAGTAGTCCCGTCATAAGTTTGCGTATATGGGGGGTGACAATTTTTTGCATTACGGGTTCCCTGATATAATAATTGATGGAATGTATGGTATTACCGGTGAACAGTTCCTGTGTTTTTATCTCACCCTGTGCTTTCTCTTCCTGTAAATACCCGTATGCCAGATGTCCTTTCTTGATATAGTAGATGCCGTGTTCTATACTATAATTTACAAGCATTATACCGGTGTTTCCGTCGAATGTGAATGCATCTTCTTCCATATCGAAGGAATGATCAGGTTTTACCGGAAGTGCTGTTGTCAACAATTTCGCAAGGTTGGAATCGATTTCATAAAAACTGCAGAATCCTCTCTCGGATGATTTTTTTCTCTTTTCCACATACTCGTACGGAATAGGAGAAAATTGATCGGTGTGCTTTACCGCAAGGTAAAATTCCCCTTCGATGAGAAAGACGAATTGTACCTCCTCTGGGTATATCAGTTGAATATAAGAATGAAACTTATCTGCACGTCTTACTTTTCCGGCGTTCAAAATGCTGTTCAAATCGATATAATTTATAGGAAGATTTTCAAAAATCTTTCTCTTACGCGGAAGTTTCATTTTTCTCCCTCGATTACAATTTGTGAAAAATCAGCGACTTTCAGGAATAAATTACGGAGGAATTTCATCAAAGCCAATCTATTTCCTTTAATTTCACGGTTTTTATCCATAACGAGGACATCGTCGAAAAACTTGTCGATTGACGGTCTTATTTTAAAATATTCATTCAAAATGCCCGTATAGTCTCTCTTTGAAAGCAGCGATTCTATGATTTCATGGAGCTTTAGGCAATCGTTGTAGAGTGTCTTTTCTTGTCCTTCACGGAACAAAGCGGGATTAACATTATTTGATAACTCAATATTCTTTAGAATATTAGCCACTCTTTTTTGTCCCGTTACAAGGGAGTTAAATTCATTTTCCGAAGATTCTCTGTAACGGTGCAAAATTCTCGAACGGAGTATGATGTCATAAATATCCGTCAATTTTAAAGCGGCTATGGCGTTTATTATATCGTATCTGATATTCTCATTCTGAACGTAGTTTATTATCCTATCGATGGAAAAGTCATAAATTTTATCGGAATTGTAGTTGCCGCCAAGTTTATCTGCTGATTTTGATATAACGGCCATAAAGTCGTAATGCCAGCCCCTATTGGCAGTAATCTCTATGATTGCATTGGCAACTCTTCTAATTCCCAGAGGATCTCTTGACCCCTTTGGGATACCGTATTTCGATATGAATCCTGTAATTGTATCATACCTATCGGCAAGTGCGAAGATAGCTCCCTTATCTGTCGCGGGTAATTTATCCTTAGCAAAACGGGGGAGATTATGCTCCATTATGATATCGGCTATTTCTTCATCAACCCCAAGTTTTTTTGCGTAGATGCTTCCGATATAACCTTCGAGCTTGGTGAATTCTTTTCCATCCTTGATCATGTTTGTAGAGAGATCGATTTTCAAATGAAGGGCAATATCCTTAAGTCTTTGTTTATCAAACTTAATATTTAATATTTCCATCAAATAGCCTGCGATATCTGAAACGCGCAGAGCTTTTTCGTAGACAGTCCCAAGATCGTGATGCCATAGAATATCTTTTTGAATTTCGATTCTCTTTTCGATAGGAATTTTGAGATCTTCATCATAATAGAAATAGGCGTCTTCGAGACGTGATTTCAATACTTTCTCATTGTTATTGATAATTTCGGTTCCGTTTTGATCCGTATTTGCGAGGAATATAAAGAAAGGAGCGATTTTATTCTCTCTATTTGCCGTAGAAAAATATCTCTGGTGTTGCTTCATAGCAGTTGTAACGACCCTTTCAGGGAGTTCCGTGTATTGATTGTGGAATTGCCCGAGTAAAACTACGGGATATTCGATCATTCCGTTTACTTCGTCGAGCAGATCGTTGTCTTTTTGTATTATAATACCATTTTTTTCTTCTATATTTTTCATCTTGTCGAGTATAATATTCTTTCTCCTGTTCTGATCGATTACAATATGATTTTCTTCCATCACATTGAAATAATCATCTGTGGATTTTACGGTAATCTTCTTATTTCCGTAAGCTCTATTCCCAAATGTAAAATTCGACGACTTGATTCCGGCAAATCCGATTCCTTCGATTACGGAGCTGTCCTTGACAGCAAGCAACCAACGTATAGGACGAGCAAATTTGAATTTACTGCTTTCCCAGATCATCATTTTAGGAAAGCGAATGGATTCGACGGTTTTTACAAGATTATCTCTTACAATATCCTCGATTCCTTTTTCCCTTTTCTCGATTTTTAGGGCACAAACCTCGTTTTTCCCCTTCTTTACAAAATAGATATCATCCGGAGATTTACCCTGAGATTTGGCAAAACCTGCGGCGGCTTTCGTCCATCCCTGATTCGTTTTTGCGATGGAAACGGGAGGTCCGGTTATTTCGACCGTTTTAGCTTCCGTGTCTTCCTCAAGCCCCTTTGTATAAAGAGTATATCTCCTCGGGGTAAAATAATAATCTGTTTTTTCGTATCGTATATCATTATTTTTGAGGAGTTTTGTCAGGCTGTAGAGCCACATTTCAATGCCCGGTTTTAGATACGATGAAGGGATTTCTTCGAATCCTAATTCTATTAAAAGGTCGTTTTTAATCATTTGTAACCTGCTTTTCGAGATACAGTTTTGCCACTTCCTTTGACAGATTCCTTATGTGTAAAATCGTATTTCCCCTTTCTTTCGGACTAATTGCTCCCCGAGCATCAAGGAGATTGAATGTATGGGAGCATTTTATAACATAGTCGTATGCAGGGAAGACGAGCCCTTTTTCTGTGAGTCGAAGGGCTTCCTTTGTGTAGTTTTCGAATTGCTCAAATAACATTTTTGTATTGGATTCGTCAAAATTAAACACGCACATCTCATACTCGGACTCTTTATAAAGATCGCCCCATTTAATTCCTTTTTGTATTTGCAGGTCGAAAATGGAATCTATGCCCTGCAAGAAAGTCGCAATTCTTTCGAGACCGTAGGTTAATTCAACAGGGATAATATTCAATTCTATTCCACCGAGTTGCTGAAAGTAGGTAAACTGACTGATTTCCATCCCGTCCAGCCAAACTTCCCATCCGAGCCCCGATGCACCGAGGGTGGGGGATTCCCAATCGTCTTCCACGAAACGTATATCGTGTTTTTCTATTTCAATTCCGGCTGATTCAAGACTGTGTAAATAGAGATCTTGAACATCAGAAGGTGCCGGTTTTAGAATAACCTGATATTGCGTAAATTGTTGCATTCTGTTGGGGTTCTCCGCATATCGTCCGTCTTTTGGTCTTTTGCATGTTTCCACATAGCAGGTGTTCCAATTTTTTCTGGAAAGGGCATAGAGAAAAGTTGCAGGATTGAATGTTCCTGCTCCTACTTCGCTCTGGTATGGTTGGGATAAAACACAGCCCTTTTCCGTCCAGTATTTTTCCAAATCAAATATCAAATCCTGAAAGTACATGATACTCCTTTTGACGCTTTATACCACAAATCGGATTAAGTGTCAACAATTCGGTTTTTATCGTATTATTCACAAATTGTTCAAGATATCGGGGTTGAAACCGTCTACCCACAAAATTGTTTTCCCTCTATCAAGCACCAATACCGAGGGGAATGTTTTGATATGAAATGTCTTTTTCAACACTTTATCCGTCAATTTGAAAATATTGCATTTTATATGCTTCCTCTTCATAAGGTCGACGACGGTTTCGACATCACTGTTTGTAAAAATAAGAATTTTACCTTGCCAATTCTTAAATTTAATTCTATTAAGCGTCGATATGGAAGATTCGCCGTGCATATCGAGAATTAAAATCAGATTTTTCCCCTCATACAACTGTCTCTTGTTCAAAAATTTCTCTCTAATATCTTTGAATTTTTGATTATCGGGCAGTTTCAATTTCCTCATTACAACATTGCCTGTTTTTGCCTGATTCAGAGGAACACCGGATTCTATATTCAGCAGTGTATCCGAAGAGACTTTAAAATTATTCAATCTCACAAATGCCGTACCAAAGGTATTTCTCCATCCTACTATCATTAAATAGTTCCCCGGGGCGAGATCACATGTTATTGTGTCCCTTGCATCGGCCACATCAAGATCCAATGAAACAATTCTGTTTTTTTCGATTTTGTTGATTGTGAAATCGTAGTAATATCTTAGCTTTGCAATTTCCCCGTCAGCTTTATTATGAAATACGATTTTGATATGGGAGTAATTTACCGTTTCATGAGATTCGGGAACAAGATCAATCCATTTACCCGCTTTATAATACTCAATACCATTATTCATGTAATTCAATTTTGAAGGTATTGCCAGGGAGCGAAGAATACCTACGGAAAGAATGTATTTTTCTATCGGTCTGCCTATTTTTCCTCTATAGACTTCAAGAGGATTCATTAATCCTCCGAAACGACTTTTCAAACTATCCGGAATTGTGTCTATTGTAGATTCCACAAATTGAACTACATTATTAACGGTGGAATCGATACCTGCCGGAGAAATTAGGTTACCGAATATTGTTGAAAATGTATACTTGTATGTTCCGAAATCCTCAAAATAGATTCGTGGAGAGATGATATAAGAAGTAGCTATTGTATCGTTAAACAGAGAAATCTTTTTCTTATTTATTTCATACCATTTGAGAAGTGCCTGCATATCGGCCGAATCGATAGAAACGAGGTCCTTATCGTTTTTATAAACACTATTTAGTACTTTTATGAGGTCAGACTTCTTCTTATTATCGATTTTATTGTAAAAATCCAAAATAGTTTTATAATTACCATGGGACGATTTGAGAATGTCGACAAAGAGGCTGTCATCCTTTTGAGGGAAAGAAATTTTAATATCATTTTTCATCGGGTTTACTTTTCCCATGTATAACTTTTGAGCGAGGTATGTTGTGTCCGGGGAAATATACTTTTTCCCTTTGTTTCTGATTGTTACGGGGGGGATTGTATAAAACCAGAATGAAGTGTCAGATATTCCGTTATCAGATAATTGTAATGTAAGTGTATTATCCTTTTTCCCGACATACCCCCACGCGAATTTTTCATCTTTACCTGCCGTAACGATTAAATCTGTTTTTCCAACTTCTATTTTGTAAAGCCCCGATGAGTCACTTTTTCCTGATGCAATAGGCCGAAATGCCGAATAGTTATAAACATATATATAAATTTTGGAGTCGGTTACGGGAATATTATTTTTGTCCACCACTTTTACCGAAAGAGTTTTTGTGTTCTCATAGTTAGAAGTGGAGTTAAATATGGTAAACATTCTGTAGCTATTTAGTATAGGTTCGGCGGATTTTGTCACCTTGCCCCATACGGTTCCTGCCACAAGAGCGGTTCTCTTTGTCGCTGCCACTACCCAATCATTGGGATTCTTTAACTTTCCTATATATTCCCATTTCCCATTTACCCAAACTTCGACCCAAGCATGATTACTGTTTGTATAAGGCCACCACGGTGTATAAACAAATCTTGCAGGAATATAAACAGTTCGGAGAGACATGATAAGTAGTGTTGCCATCTCTTCGCATCTGCCATACCCTCTTTTCAGAGTTACGATAGGACTTTGATCCCACGGCGCGGTAGGTTTGTATTTATTATGTATCGTTACCCAATCATCGATTTTCAGTATAGCACTACGTATATCCTTTGTGTTTTTTACGACGTTGAGTAATGTGTCGACATAGAGTGAACGAAAATCATTTAAAGGTTCCTGTGAAACGCGGTAAGGCAGAATATATCGATAAAATATGCCTTTTGGTACTTTATATGCCCAGGGAACCTGTTTTTTAGCTTTGACAATGGCGTTCAAATCGCTAATTAAAAAAGAATCGGTAACAGAAACAAGATCAATCTGGGGCATATATTTAACTAAAGAATCCGCCCATTGTTTTGTTACCGCATTTGGGGGAAAAGATTTCAAAAGGTTAATTTGTTCCGATTTGTAAGGGCTTGCTTTAATAGAGAGTGACAATACGAAAACGAGTAAAAATAAAAAAACATACCTTTTCATAACATACCTTCTTTTTCGATTTTTAATTTACATCTATCAATAGCATCTTTTGGAATAAAAAAATAAGCGAGCCAAATCAGAGGGATTACGATTATCATATCATCAAGAGCCCCAATCACAGGTATAAAATCCGGAATTAAATCAATAGGACTTAGTAAATAAACGATGGCAAGGGTAAGAAATATTTTGGAAACAAGTGGTATATTACCATTTGATTTTAAGCATTTGATTAAACCGATTTCATACTTAAGTTTATTTTCAATGCGTACCTTTATTTTCGAGTAATGTTTTGGCGCATTTTTGGAATTATCCATCTTTAGTTATAAAATGTCCCCTTTGAAATGTGATCTCCTGTGTTTATTTCGTATCTGTAGAAATGAAATCGTTTCACAGGGAATGAGACATGATCCTTTATGATAGTTGTGTCGAATAAAACTTTTCCTGGAAGGTTATTAAGCTCAACTCTTCTTACAAGAGGGGTATCGAATTTAAACTCTATACTGTTTTTTTCTCTAATCCTTTTAAAATTTGTAGACGGTTGGTCTATTTTTGAGTCTAAATATACCTTTATGGGAGGAATAGAGTCGATTTTTATCCCTCTCGGGGAATATACATTTCCTATTATGGAATCTCCTCCGTAGATATTCAATTTTATAAAATGATAAACAGGAATTCCTCTTTTGAATTCTTTATAACGGGGAGCTCCCGCTCCTCCTGTTATAACATATGTAATTCCGTCTTTAGTGA
>JAACEC010000125.1 GCA_011682715.1 Pseudomonadota bacterium | reverse complement strand
ATAAATGCATTCAAAGAGGTGTTAAGATATCAATATTCAGTGGTAATCACGATTTTTGGCTCGGAAACTGTCTGAAATCTTACGGTATTGATTTCGTACGTTTCAATAAAGAAATTAAATACAACGGTAAAAAGCTCTTTCTCAGCCATGGAGATATGTTCTTCAAAGGTAGTAAATTAATCTCTTTTATAAACTTGCTTTCCAAATCTCACATCTTCTATATTTTCGCCCGTTTTATCCCCGAAGATATCCTTTTTAAGATAATAAGATTCGCCTCCTCCCAGGAACGTAATCCCGTTCGTCCCGTCAATCCATACCTCGATTTCTGCAAAAAAAACAACTACGATATATTTCTTCTGGGGCATTACCATACAACAGATGTTGTAAAATGTGATGGTAAAATTCTGATAACCCCGGGAGATTTTGCTACAAAATCCACTTATGTTAAAATTAAGGATAAATTTATCTATTTGATCAAAGGAAATAAAATAATCAATAAAATACCCGTTTAAATTTACAAATAAGGGCGAACATTTCGTTCGCCCTTAAATACTTCATTATAATAATAGATTATTATTTCTTGTAATCTGCTTTTAATTTGCTAAGCAGATTAATTGCTCCGCTATCAGAGGGATTAACCTTTAGCCATCTATTCAAAACTCTGATGGAATTCAGCGTATCCGCTTCCCTCGAGAAAAAGACGAAGTAATCCTGATAGCTCTTATATGATTTAAGACCTCTGTTGAAAACCTCATCAACCTTTGCCGTATCTTTCTTATCGCTGTAATATTCGATCATTCCCGCATATCCGCTCGGTGAATTCGGTGCAAATACAATAGCGTTGTTAAAATACTTCAATGCTTCTTTATCTTTATGCTTTTTCATATAAGCTTTCCCAAATTTATATGACAGATAGGCATATCCTTGCTTATCTGTAGCTTTGATCTCCTCCATAATTTTGTTAGCCTTTTCGATTTTGTCCGCATTAACATAGAGTGCCGCAAGCTCCGTTAGAATCATTGATTTGTTGTACTTCATAAATTTAGCCGACTTCTCCAGACAATCAATTGCCTTGTTATACTGTCCCTGATTCTTGTATGAAAGTCCGAGAAGCAGGTAACCAAGTCCGTAATTACTTAAAAGCTTCCACTGAACATCATCGATTATAACATGCTTGTTAAAACCTCTGTATATAAAAACCTTGTTAAGCAAACTGTCCGTTTTCTGCGTATTTACCATATTATATCCGGATTCGGGTACAAACTTGTAAGTTGTGCCCTCAAGCATCAAATGGGTGTCGTAAGGAGCCTTTGAGTCCTCTCCTACCGTTATGGCAAAGTAGACATTTATCTTGCTTTTACCTTCTTTGTAACGTTCGACTATTTTAGGTAAGATATTCGTAATAAATTGTTTCTTAGTCGCAAAGAGTTCTTTTGGTGACAATTTATAGCCCACATTCCAGGCGATTATATCCCTTAGCGCAAGATCCTTAACGTATAAAATTTCACCGTTTTGTAATCTAACTGGTCTTAAATTCTCTATCTCTTTGTTTGTAAAACTTATTGGTACACCGGCTATCTTCATTTGTTTCAGATTCCAATCGGTGTTCAAAAGGCTTAAATTGGCAACATAAACACCTTTCATAGGAACACGGCCACCGTACTTTTTCGCCAGTTTTTTGTACTCCCTTACATAGTTTGAATCATACACGAGATCTCTCGGTGTCGGCTCGTCTTTAGGAATAAACAGTCTGTATTTCTTAACATAACTGTAAAACCAGAGAGGATATGTGTCATTATCCCCGTTTGTGAAAAGTACACTTCCCGGATCGGGACATGACATCATATTATGTCCGTACGAATCGGCTATCCAATTACCGTGTCTGTTCGGGTGATCGTGAAAATTACTTGCAAAAGGAATTACGGGTAAAAGACAGGCAAGTCCTATAGCTCCGTAGTAGAAATTTTTCTTACCGCTTTTGATTATTCTCATAAGAAAATCCCAAATTGCAAACCCAACGTAGAATGTGAAGAAAAAGTAACTGGGTGCATAGAAATAATCCCTTTCTCTAACCTCTCTCGGTTGATGAAGGGGATTGGGATCGGAAGGAGAATATTTCAAATTCAAATAAAACACAAGAGCTATGCTTGTGAAAAACCATGTTGTAAAAACAAGCGCAAATGATTTTTTGTTTTTCAGATAATGCTCGTACATCCCGTAGAATCCGAGGGAAAGAAATCCAAAGTTGGCGATGGCGGACAGAGCCGGTATTATACCATTTGCGTTTACTCTGGGCCATGGTGTTAATTGCCACATAAAGTACCTAAAATACATCTTATACTGTTCAAGAAGAGCCGGTATGGTACCAATTTGTGGACCCATACCGTCCGCAAAATCAGTCTTTCTCGGAAGCAGGTACATCGGTCCGTACTGTTTACGTGTAAATACAGCCCATAACCTGTGGAAATTCGTAGGATCTACCATATTGAGGTAGGGATTCAAACGAGCTCTTATTATTAAATATGCATACGTGGATATCCCTATAAAGATCAGTATAATCGAAGCTGTAATTAACCTCGCATCAAGAAGTTCATCCGGTTTAATGATAAGGATATACAGCAATACGCCGGGTAGTACAAGCAATGGCATAAGATGTATCCCCACACTGAGAGCGGCAAGATAAAATATCAAAAGCAACATCCTCTTGCTACCCATGTGCCCTATATTGTCTTTCCATTTTATTGCAAGCCATAAAGACAATGTCATTATAACAAGACTCGGCCCGTAAACTTCCGCTTCCACTGCATTATCCCACACGGAAAATAATAGAACTGCAGTTATTCCGGCAACGGCTCCGCTAACAATCGTAGCTAACCATTCCAAATTGGAGCTCGGATTCTTTATCTCTCTTACCACTCTTACAAAAACGAGGTAGAGCAACGCCGAAGCGAGAGATGTTGACAAAACGGAGTAAAAATTCATCCAGAACGCTTTTTCTGTTCCGAATGGAATCATTGTAAATATCCTGCCGATGAGAACCTGAAGCGGTGTGCCGGGAGGATGTGGTATTCCTAACGTTGTTGCTACCGATATAAACTCACCGCAATCCCAGAATGATACTGTTGGTGCCATTGTATAGAGAAAAATAATGAAAGGGATTAAAAAGGAGATCCCAAAGCCGATCATGATATACTTCTTGTCTTTACTCATATACCCTCCTATAATTACTGCATTAAACTTTTTAAATATTCCGAAAGTTCATCTTCATCAAGGTCCGTTTTTAATTTTCCCATATATGCCACGGAGACCATCCTCGTTTCCTCGGAAACAACTATACTTATCGCATCACTGACTTCCGTAACCCCGATAGCCGCACGATGCCTTGTTCCGAGATTATACCCAATGGACGGTTTCTCGGAAAGGGGTAAAATACAACCTGCCGCAACGATTTTTCCGGCTCTAATTATAATTGCACCGTCATGCAAAGGCGAGTACGGGGTAAAAATTGTCGATATAAGGTCCTCCGAAATAGCAGAATCGAGTTTTGTACCCGTTTCCTCTATATGTGACAAAACATTGTTTTTCGTTATAACGATTATTGCTCCCACACCTCTATCTTTAAGCTGCATAACTGCCTTTACGAGTTTATCGATAACGGTCGAATTTTCCCTTTTGGATAAAAAACCGAGAACCCTCGATTTCCCGATTTCGTTGACAGCGGAACGCAATTCATGTTGAAAAATTATGAAAAACGCTATTAGCCAAACATTTTTTAACTGATCCGCCAACCATTTAAGCCCCACCATATTCAGAATATTCGCAAGAACAATAAG
>JAACEC010000124.1 GCA_011682715.1 Pseudomonadota bacterium | reverse complement strand
CAGGTGGACGGTGTTCTCATAGGGAGAAAGGCGAAAGCATACGAGATTGACGAGAAAACACAATTTGAAAAATTGAAAGGCGGTATAACATTGGTGTATTTGCAAAAGGCGGCCGTTGATGAAGGCCAGCTATCAACGATCCCTGTTAAAACATATCTAAAAAAAGAAAGATTGGCAAATATTGAACAGCTTTTTAAATCCGTTGAATATAGAGATTCGTTTAAGGCATGCTTTGAAGATGGCTTGGAAATTCCTGCAATTATTGATTGGGATGATTACAGAGATGATTTCGGACTACTTATCCCCATGAATCGGTATGGCAAAACGCCGATTTTTAGAGCTCCGGTTCTTTACTACAAAAATATTGAAAAAGATATCGTAAATAAAATAGCCGATGTATTAAATAAGGAATAAAGGGTTAACTGTGAGGGAAATTGTTTATCCCGACTATGAAAATTCAATATTAAATTTTATCTCCTCACTATTGGTTGCTTTTGGCGTTGATAGTTCGCATAAACCGTTGTCATTTGTTGATTCAAGAAAAGTTGCTGAAAAGAAAGATATTGTGCTCATCATTCTCGATGGTATGGGGTACAACCTCTATGAACAAGTAGAGAGAGAAACGGATTTAAAAAAGAGCACGGTTCGTAAAATCACATCGGTATTTCCACCAACGACAGCTTCTGCAATAACGAGTATAATGACCGGAAAATCGCCCTTAGAACATGGAATAATAGGGTGGACACTCTTTTTTAAGGAATTTGGAAAATTCATAGATGTTTTGCCTAAAATAGAGTCCCCGACAGGCGAATTACTGAACGATTCGTATAATGTGACGGGTATCATGAGCATTGAGAATATCTTTCAATCTATTTCCAAACGGTCCCCGGATATGGATTTGATAAAAATTACACCGTCATATATAGCAAAAAGCGATTTTTCTCTGAGTATTTCATCGCCGGCGAAAATTGTTCCCTATGAAAAAATTTCGGAGATGTTATCGAATATAGAATCCGCAGTAAAAGAGAATGATAGAAAAAAATTTATCGTTGCATATTCGACGAATCCCGATGGGCTCGAACATATGAACGGAGTCGGTTCCGAGAAGGTTTTGTTGTTTATGAAGGATGCATTCGGGAAAATAAATACCCTTGCCGATTCGCTTAAAGATAGGGACGTTACGATATTTATAACGGCAGATCACGGGCTTACCGATGTGGACAGGTATATCTATGTTGATGATGATAAGGAGCTTTTTGATACACTTGTTTTACCTCTCTTTCCCGAACCCCGTTTCTCGACCTTTTTTATTAAGAGCGGAAAAGAAGAGCGATTCAAGAGAGCGATAGGAAAATACGAATCGGAATTTTTAATCATGTCGAGAGATGAATTTTTCGAGAGAGGTTTCCTTGGCGAGGGGAAACCACATAAAAAAATCGATGATTTTATAGGGGATTACGTTGCAATAGCAAAGTCAACCACGGTATTTAAGATGAGATACGGTCAAAATATCAGGAAACTGATAGAGTTCAAAGCCCACCATGCCGGACTGACTTCAGACGAGATGTATGTTCCACTCATTGAAATCAATCCGGACTGAATTATTTTAGAGGAAATAGAAAATAGAAAAGTGAGAAGTGGAGATGTAGGGGCAAAGCCCGTTTTTGCCTTATTTTATGGAAATCAATATATTGCGAACTTACTCGAAATTCTTATTGTCTGATATTTTCCCGGGAATAAAGCCATTTTAGCCATTTATGTAATAGTTAACATCTCTACATTTATCTACCGGGTTTAGAATATAAAATTTGCCAGAATAGAATAAAGGAATTAGAGAAGATAAAATCCTCATTAAAAAAGGATGGTGGAACAAAAAGATATGAAAAGATTTTAGAACGGATAGGCAGAGTTAAGGAAAGGTATTCAAAAATATCGAGGTTTTACACAATAGATATAAAATCGAATGATAGGAAAATGGTTACAGACATAAGTTACGAAATATTTGATAAGAATAAAATAGAGAAGCGTTTTTCGGGGTCATATTATTTGAGAACAAGTCGAACCGATCTTAAGGGAAAAGAAATCCGGAATATTTATATAATGCTAACAGATGTTGAATCATCATTTAGAGTAATGAAGAGTGAGTTAGGATTAAGGCCGGTGAATCATCAAAAGGATTTAAGAATAGAAGGTCATTTATTTATAACGGTGATAGCATATCACATTCAAAAAACAATAAGATATAAATTAAAAATGCATGGTATAAATGATAGTTGGAATAGAATAAGATTATTTATGTCGACACATGAGATAAATATAATTACTCAGAATATAGAGAGTGGAGGGGAATTATATATAAAAAAATGTTCGGAACCGGAGAAATATCAAAGAGAGGTTTACGAAGCATTAGGAATAAAAGAGAAGCCTCTAAGTAACGTTATAATGATAACAAAGCCAAAGAAAAAGGGCAATAATTTGTAGTCTCCATAAAATTCATTAATTTTGAGCATAAATGCCGATATATCCAATACCTATCGCTTTTTGTGTGATAAACTTGGGTTAAGATCCCTTCTCAATTTTTTATCAATATATTTCGTGCTGTTATTTTTATCCGTTAGACATCTCGTTTGAGATGCTACTATTGGCTTACGAGTTGCTGTTATTGAAAAAATCATTTCTCTGAAAAACTTGTATTCCGGTTTGGTAAAAAAAGGTTGGTATTTGCTTGTAAAGTAACTCATTTTGTTGTAGAATCTTGTCGTAGATTTGTTTAAACATGAGAACTCCTTTTTAAAGTGTTTAATTTATTTATTTTTACCATTTTGATAGGAATTCTCATGTTTGTCAAGCATTATTTTTACTTAATTTTCATTACAGTATCTGAATACAATAATGTTACTTTATTCTGAAATAGATACCCTTTGCAAGATTTGTTTCCTGAATTATGGGGAGTAGGCAAAAATAGGATTATGGCTTGACAGAATTGCAATATTGCATTATATTGCAACAACTATGGGTGGCAGTTATTATTTTGATGAAAGAGCGGCGATTTTTAGGGCACTTGGTAATCCCACGAGGCTTATGATATTAAGTGAAATATCAAGGGGTAAGAACTCTCTTTGTGAGCTTATTAACATTGTTAAACGTGATAAATCCACAATATCAAGACATCTGAAAGTATTGAGAGAATCGAATCTAATTACGGTGAAATCCTCGGGGAATAGGGTAAAATACGCTGTTTCCATGGATTGTATCGGGGATTATTTTCTCTGCTCAAATGAAGTGATAAATAAAAAGATAGAGATGAGAATTAAATTAAAGGATATTATTAACAAGGAGGATAAGATGGCTGAAAAACTACCTGACAAATTTGCAAAATGGCATGGTATAGACAGGACCAAAATTCCGTGGTATCCGGAGATCGATGCAGATAAGTGTATCGGTTGTAAACTCTGCTTTGTTTCTTGCGGCAGAGGTGTTTATGATTTTGATTTGGAAGAAAATGTAGCCGTTGTCGCCCATAAATACCAGTGTCTTGTGGGATGCTCAACATGTGCTACGATATGCCCTGCCGGGGCTATTTCGTTTCCCGATAAAGCTATGATACAGAAATTGGAAAAGGAAGAAAAGGTGCTGGTGCGAATCCAGGAAAAAGCGAAAAAGAAGAAAGCCCGGATTGATATGGACAAAGTTAGAAAGGAAGCGATGGACAAACTCGCGAAGATGAAAACAAGTATCAAATATGAGGTCGTAGGCCATGTTTTCGAGAGTGCCCTTATGAAGAGTATACGTGATGCAATTAAGGATTGCAAGATTGATGTTGTAGATATATCCGTTG
>JAACEC010000123.1 GCA_011682715.1 Pseudomonadota bacterium | reverse complement strand
TTTTTCGTCTCGAAGGATGATGCCACTACACCATCCAGCCCGGCACTTTTAGCCGCTTTAGCGAGAATCAAGACCATATCGTTTATCGATTTGTCATAAACCTGAAGTATATCTTTCAGAAAGGCTTCACTCAGACTCGTCAACATGGTAACACCAACGACGCGCACTTTCTTGTTGTCGCCATCAAGGGCTGCTTTCATTGCCTGTTCCATCATTTCAAAACCGCCAAGGGTATGAATTGTGAGCAGGTCCACACCGATGTCAGTTGCGGAATATACTGCATTTGCTACCGTATTTGGTATATCGTGAAATTTCAGATCAAGGAAAACTCTATTCCCCTTTTTCTTCACTTCTCTTACAATATCGGGTCCGAATTTTGTGAACAGCTGCATACCGATTTTGTAAAACGAGACAATCCCGTCCAATTCATCGGTTATATTTTTTACGGTGTCGATATTATCAACATCGAGTGCAACAATCAATCGCTCATTCATATCTGCTTCCTTTAAAAGTTCCTATTATCCCCTTGATATTCGAAAAGCCCTTTCTTTCGATGTATTTTTCGAGGAAATTATTTATATCAAATGCGATCTGTGGATTTTTGAAAATTGCACTACCCACCTGAACCATCTGTGCTCCAACTAAAAGGTACTCTACGGCATCGGAACCGCTGTTTATTCCTCCTATACCGATCACGGGGATTTTAACCGTTCTAACCGTGTCATATACCATTTTTAGTGCCATGGGTTTTATGGCGGGACCGGAGAATCCTCCGAAGAGTTTGCCAATTCTCGAGTCCCCTGTTTCTATATCGACACTCATTCCAAGGAAAGTATTGACCAACGAAATTGCGTCACTACCGGCTTCTTCGGATGCCTTAGCCAGTTCTTTAATGTTGCAGAAATTCGGAGAAAGTTTTGTTATGATTAATTTGTTAGTGGAGTTTCTGATATGGCGTATTAACGAGTAGGTTTGATTAGGGTCTTCGCTGAACATCATTCCACCCTTTTCCACATTGGGACATGATATATTTATTTCGTAACCTATGACATTCATTTTCTCGATTTTTTCGATAATGGTTAAAAATTCCTCCCCTGTTTCCGCCCCTATGTTAACGATGACTTTTGTCGGAAAATTTTCATAGATATCTTTATAGGTTTCTATAAAAGCATCGGTTCCCGGGTTCGCGAGTCCTATGGAATTAATCAATCCGCAAGGGGTTTCTACAATTCTCGGGGGAGGATTTCCTTCTCTTGGCAACAGAGATATTCCTTTTGTTACAATTGCACCGAAATCGTCAAGGTTCACGATATCGGAATACTCGACGCCGAATCCGAATGTTCCCGAAGCCGCGATTACCGGTGATGCAAATTCTATATCCTTGATCTTAACCTTTAATTTTTCGCTCATTAGAAAATTTCGTCTCCCCGAAATACAGGTCCGTCCTTACAGACATACTTATATTTACCGCTTTTTGTCATTATGGCACAACCGAGACATACGCCTACTCCGCAAGCCATTCTCTCTTCGAATGAATAATAAGAGAGGATTCCCTCAGTCTTATCGTGTAATGATTTCAGCATGGGGGTAGGTCCGCATGCATATATGGTAGTTTTGTTTTTAATATCTATAAAATCGGTTACGAATCCCTTATTGCCGAGGTCTCCCTTCTCTGTGGTATAAAGAACATCAGTGCATAAATCCTCAATTTCGTTTCTTAAAACAAAATCGTATCTGTTTTTTGCTCCCCAATATAGTGTTTTTGTGCTGTTCGGATATGAACTCTCCACCGTTTTTAGAAGGTAATGAATCGATGCAATTCCCGTTCCCCCGGCAACAAATGTAAAATTATCGGATTCCGATATGGGATACGAGTTGCCGAGAGGTCCTATAAAATCGATCTGTTTATCCGGTTTTAGCTCTTTCATAATTTCGGTTCCCCTTCCAATGACCCTGTAAAGTACGCTTATCGTTCCTTCCGAAACATCAAAGATACTAAAAGGCCTTCTCAAAAACGGATCCAACGATTTTGTTACCTCGATATTAATAAAATTCCCTGGCAAAACCTCATTCTCGACTCCGGAGGATGTAAATGTGAGTAAAAACAGATCGGGGGAGAGTGGTTTATTGCTTATTATTCGTGATTTTATTCTCTTCATTTTTAATTATCCTGGCATAAAAGCTGTGGGGGTAGGTTTTCGTAAGCAGACCGGCATAGTAATCGGCACTGTCTTTGTCGGAATCGATATTTTTATACATCCAGCTTATGAGGTAGAGAATTTTATCGTTGTACTTTGATACGGTTCGGGAATTGTATATATCGAATAGAATTGATTTTGCTTTTTCGGGATGATTTAGATTAAATGAGTACAATTCGGCAATACGCAGTTTATTTTGCAAAAGAGAATCGGGTGAAATCGAATCCCCTTTTATCGAGTCGATTTTTGTGAGTTCGGTAATTTTATTTAGTGATTTCAAGCGACTTCTACAGGCATAGTAGAGGGAATCCCTTAAACGTATCTTATCGGTGGATTTTAGTACATTGATAGCATCTTTTAGGTTGTCATTGATATTTTCCTCTATAAGGCTCACATTGTTAATTGCCCGGATAGTTATGCTGTCGTTACGGGAAGATGTTATTATTTTATTATAGATCTTAGCCGCTTCGTCGTATTTATTCAATTTCTCATCTATTTTAGCAATGCTCAAACTAACAAGATTGTATTTGTCCTGATCGGGAGCCCGATCGCGTAATTTATTGAGTGACTTTAAGGCATTTTCGTAATCCCCTTGAAATATTTTGTCGTTGGAAATTTTTAAAAGGATAGCGTACTGTTTTTCCTTGTTGGGATGTAGATTTAATATTTTCCGATAATAGAGAACGGATTTGTCATAATGTTTTTCAAGGGAATATAGACCTCCCATATATTCATAAATATTAATTTTTGTTCCGCTGGGGATCTTTTTTTGCGTAGCCGACGCCAATAATTTAATAGCATCGTTGTTTCTGTTTAAAGCAACAAGACACTTTGCCTTTAGAAGCAAAACATCGCTATTTTTGGAGTATTTAATTGCAGACAGTCGATTGAGAGCACTTTCAAAATCGCTGTTTTGATAATAGATGTAAGCGTATAGGTAGTTAATCTCGTTGTCTATTTTTTTATGATTGTAGTATTTTTCTATTTCGTCGAGTTTTGTAAGGGCTTTCATGTAATTATCCCTTCCCCCTTTTAGTACATATGCTTTGGCAATAAGCAGCAGTGCATCGTCCACCAGATCGGATTTCGGGTAGTATTGAATCAGTTTGCTCGCCTTACTAATCGTGCTGTCAGCTTTTGATTTATAAGAGAGGTTTCTTGTATTCTCCTTCTTGGCTGAAACAGCCTCCTTGTAGTATTTGTTGGCATTGTAGTATATGTTGAAATAAGCACAACTTGTGAGGGTTAAAACGGAGAAAAGGATTAACAACTTTTTCATATGTGGATTATAGGAAAAAACGGTTTATAAGTCAAGGGAGAGTAAAGATTCCAAGCGGTCATTTTTTCACGAAAGTTAGTCTAAATTTCAAGTACGGTTAAGGAATAGCAATTTGCTCTAATTAAATAATGTGAATGAAAAGTATAGATAAACGAATGACAATAAAGGCATTTGTTACAGACATACTTACCACCCCTCCGAATATCGAGAACAGTTCTTGCATGCTTATCTTGTGTGAAGTAATCTCATAGAAATAAAAAGCATTGGTGAGATTGCTTCGCCTGCCTGTGCATTACACGCAGACAGGTCGTTTCTCTCCTCGTAATGACTATTTTGGTTCTATTAGCGAATTAAGGTTGTCATGCTGAACTTGTTTCAGCATCTCTCAATTCTCCTCTATAAAGGC